>PKTD01000297.1 GCA_002869315.1 Marinilabiliales bacterium
TATAATTAAAACACCTAATATAAAGGCATTTATGAGTTTAGTCCCGAGTCCTTTAGATGTTCTATCTTTGAAAAATCTGGTTTCAGTCCCTACAAATAATGGTAGGATCAATAGGGTTAATTTCTTTTCCAATGTAAATAATCCTTCTTCCAGGTTTTGTGAATATATTAAACTAATAGCGAGCAGCAGATAATAAATTACCGGTAATAAAAGGATTTTATAATTGGGATTTTCCTTGAAACAGGAAATCCTTTCTTTATAATTACCAGACAATAACCATAAGAATATATATAATACGACAGAAATAGTAGCTAACAAATGATGAATAGGAAATGTTAAACCAATCATTGCAAGTGCGCTTAACCTAATATTGTCAATACTATTTTTCATAAGTTCGACCATAGATATTATGCAAAAATACAGATTATTAAGTGCTGTGATTTATTAAATTCCAATTAATCGAAATTTACGTTTATTTATTAAAATACTCTCTAACTTCTTTTTGATAACTTCTGCCAATGCTAAATACTTTTTCTCCAATTTCAAGTTCACCGGATTGATAGGCTGTTACTTTCTCTCTGTTCACAATAAAGGATCGATGGATTCTTACAAATAAGTCGGGTAGTTTGCTGTTAATCTTGCTGATTTTAATTTTGCTTCTAATTTGTTCCTTTTCGGTATAAACCATAATGTAATCTGCAAGACTTTCTATGTAAATAATTTCTTCAAAAGGAAGCCTGACTTTCTTTCTGTTGGAAACAATTTCTAAAAAGGCAATATCTCTTTTCTTCTTTTCTTCAACTAGTTCTGTTATTACTTTTTGGTTTTCTTTCATTTGTTGTGCCATTAGCAAGAATGAGCCCAGGAACACCAATAAATACATAACCACAGCCATTAATAGTGTGGCATGTGCATTAGGTCCAATGGAATCGATTTGGAAATTAGCAAAGTATATAAATGAGAATAGTAATACTAAAGTTTCCAGATAAAGAGAAATTACCAAGGTGTAAAATGAATAAAGTATAAACCAGAAGTATTTCTTTTTAAGGAAATATTTTGGCACTAAAAAGTAGTTAAAAAAATATGATGTGCCCAAAACCACCGGAAGCAACATACTTACAAAAAAGATAGCGGCTATATTATTTCCCCACGACCTTCCGAATACTAATGCTAAAGTTACAATTACAATCATCCAGTAGATAATATGATACCAGGGATTTTTAAATACTAATTTCATTTTATCATTCAATTTTCTTTCAAATTTATAACTAAATTCGTAAATAATTCGATATCAGCCAATGATAGTCGATATAAAACAGTTTTAGAGCCGTTTTCGACATTGTATTTGCCTGGCTGTGGTATTAATTTAGCCTCATGTTAAACAATTAAAAATTAATGATATGAAAGATTTGTTTTATATGGGAGGACCATTATTTATGAGCATACTTACTATTTTACTCATAATTGTAGTTTTTTGGATAATATTTCATTTTGTAAAATATTACTCCTCGTCAAAAGTTGATAAAGTACAAACCCTTCGATTGCTAAAGTATGGCAGATCGGTAGGATTGTTTGCTTTGGTTACCGGAATACTGGGACAGTTAATTGGAATTTATATGGCCTTTTCTGCCATTGAGATGGCAAGGGATATTTCGCCTGCGATAGTATTCGGAGGAATAAAAATTTCCATGATTACCACTTTGTATGGCATACTAATTTATTTGATCTCACTTTTGTTGTGGTTTGTTAGCAGCATGTTGGTAGAGAGGAAATAATAGTTGTAAGTTTTAATAAAAAGGTCCATATCATCTCATCTAGAAAATTATAATGAGTTTGTATGGGCTTTTTTATATGGGTTTTTCTGCTGCTACAAAGTAATAATCAATGAGTTTTTTTCTGAAACATTTATGAAGTGCCCAACCCGACTCAGGATGCCTTCGGCTGAAAATATATTTTGTGGGGTGAAGGATAGTGTATAAAGGGATTGTTATTAATCCCATCATCGCATTGCGCCTCATTATTTTCACAGATTTGAGAACGTTATTAGTTAGATTTTCATCCACAATATTAGTAAAGCCCTCATTATTTAGTTTTTTATGAGTTTCTTCCAAAGCATCTAAATCGGCTATGGCCCATCGGTGAAGCAGCCATTCGAGGGTTTTACGATTTTCATCTAATTTTCCCAAATCTGTTTTTATATATTCCAGGAAAACTAGTTTACCCCCTGGCTTTAGCAGCCTGTATGCTTCTTTATAAACATCCGATTTTTCAGTAGCATGGCACAAACTCTCAATTGCGAATATCATATCAAATGATTCATCATCGAAATCTGTTTTTGTGTAATCCTGTATGGTGAGATTAACGTTGTTTTCCAGTTTGGCTTCTTTAACAAAATTTTTGCCAATATTACATTGCTTCTCACTAAGTGTTATGCCTTCAACATAACAGTCATAATTTTCGGCCAAATAAATTGCAGTACCTCCTACACCGCATCCGGCATCAAGGACTCTTATATTCTTTCCTTGCGGAATATGTTGCGCAATTTTTTTATTTGAATTTATTATTGCCTCATGAAGATTTTTTGTGTCATCGTACCATAGGCCGAAATGAACACCTTTACTTTTATTTAACTGCCAGCCAACTTTATAGTCAAGTATTGTATGATTATAATATGTTGCTATTTCCTTTTTAGTGTATGTTTTCATGGTTTTATAAAAATAAATACCCCTAATAATTTTAGCATAAGATTATATAAATGCTTGACCATTTTATTCAATAATCTTCTCACTATGGGAATTGACAAACAATATTGTTCCTACCTGATCGTAGCCTGAAAACATATTATCGCGTTTTATAGATTCTTCGCGATAGCCCATCATTACCAGTCCTGCATCATATGATTTTTGATTAACGAGATCTTTTTGATGTACCTCAGGGTCCTGAGGGATAACCTCAATATTTGAAGATGTAATTGGCAGCCTGCCTGAGGTTACAAGTTCCTCCATATTTTTTCTGGTTTGATCTTCCAGTTCAGGTTTGCAAATATCGAATATTTTAATGTCTGCTTTTTTCCAGTCGGGATGGCCCGAAATAATAAAGCCTAGAAGTATCATGAGATTTGCATTTGATGAATCGGTTGAGGAAATCCAGATATGAATTCCGTTTTCATATTTTATACCCCTTCTACTGCTGGCAAGAATTAATACATCAAATCTACCTGCGTTTACAAGAGCAAAATTATCTACAATATGACTCAGATCTTCGGGTTTTTCTTTGTCATATTCAAAAATTACCATATTGTTTTCCATACCGGCTATCCCTGGAATTTGTATTGCCTGGGCTATTGCTGAGGTATAGGAAGGAGAAATAATAGTATCGATATAAACATGACTATCATTTTTTCGAACGATATTGTTTATTTTAAGTAATTCATCTTCAGCCTGTTGATATGTTTGCTTTGAGTAATATCCTTCAATTCTATGTAAATAAGTACCGAAACCATACTTATGTGAAATCCAGTTTAATAATGTTAAAGCCTTATCTCTTTCAAAAGTGCTTTTTGATATGCAAATTGCACTAGGACGCCATTCGCTAAATACTTTTTTATTTGTTTTTTTCTGTAAGAATACCTGAAGGTTTCTGTTTAACTGGAATATGGCATTAGAAAATATTGACTCAAACCCCTTACGATTTTTATGATAATAATTAAGAAAAATATACAAACCGCTCATAACCACAAAAGCAACAAAAGCGTAGGTGGTGTTGATTTTGAACATTACCCAAATCGAAATGATAAATCCTAAAAGTGATAAGAACCATCTCGACTTAAATGAGGGTCGGTATGCAGGAGATGAGCCAAAATGATTTAAAAACGAAATTAAACATAGGGCGCCATAAGTTACCATAAAGAACATGGATATTATTTCGGCAACGGTATTAACATTTCCGAGTGCAACAAAAAATAATGCAATTATCAGGGTAACCAATGAACTGTTAATGGGTTCTTTGTCTTTTTTTCTGTTTCGTGAAAGCCAATAGTTTAGGCCTCTGTTAGGAAAGGCTTTATCGTGTGCCAGAGCCTGAAGTGTTCTGGGTGCAACCATAATCGACCCCAATGCCGATGAAATAGTGGATGCGGCTAGTCCGAGCTGTATTACCCATTTCCCTTGTATTGCAATATCTCCCATAATTAACTGATTATTAATCAGGTCGTCAATACTAGCGGAAACAGCGAGTTTGTAAACGATGAAAAAATAAATTATCATCCCACCAAAAGTTGCCAGCAGCGTTCCTATGGGAATGGATTTTGATGGGTTTTTAAGATCGCCTGATAATCCTACACCAGCCGTCATTCCTGTAAAAGCAGGAAAGATGATGGCAAAAACTATGAAGAAGTTTGAAGAGTCGAAAGTACTGTTCTTAAATATTAAACTTGAACTTTCGGTATCTGTATTTCCGGATCCCAAAAAGAATAATACTATTGCAGCAAATAAAATTGCCACAACAAAATAGAGGGCTTTAACCCCTAAGTTGGCTCCTTTATACAATATTACTGCTCCTAAGATTATAATTGCAGGTATGCTTATTACCTGACGTGGTAGATGCAAATCATAATTACTCAATACATATTCAAAGAAAAACTGAAATGATTCTGTAAAGGCTATTATGTAAAAAGCTACGCTGATTGCCTGGGAAAGGTAAAGGGCAATACCGATGGTTGCGCCTATATTTAGACCGAATGAGCGGGAAATTATAAAATATTCTCCACCACCTTCAACACGTTTGTTGGTGGCAAGTTCAGATATTGCCAATGCAGTGGGGATGGTTACTAAATGACCCAGAATTATTATTCCTATTACTCCCCAAAAGCCTACTGTACCTACAGCATAACCAAACCGTAAAAATAATATTGCACCAAGTATTGTTGAGATTGCTGTAAAGAATACGGGCAGAGTACCAAATTTTTGTATAGTTGCTTTATTCGACATTTAGTTTCTAATTTATTGATAAAGATATATAATATTAATATCTGATGATAATTTTAAATAACTTTATTCCCTCCTTATAAGGTATTTTTCATTACTTTGTGAAATAATAACAATTATTGTATTAATGTAAAAATAATAACAAAACAACAATGGAAATTTTAGCATCATTAAGCACTTTGGGAACTTTGATTGTAATAATCATTGGACTGTTGATAGTTGCCCTTGCCGCCGATAGAATTGCTATTGTTTTTCAGAAAATCAGGCTCCCATTAATAACTGGTTTTATAGTAACTGGTATTGTTGCTGGTTCTTCAATGCTTAATTTTATAACTCCTGATGCTATTCATCAACTGGATTTTTTGTTTGATATAGCATTATCTATAATTGCTTTTTCTGCAGGTTCTGAACTATATCTCAATGAATTGAGAAGCCGTATAAATAGTATAAAGTGGATGACAATAGGTCAGTTGATTATCACCTTTGTATTAAGTAGTCTTGCAGTATATTTTCTGGCCGACCTGATTCCTTTTATGAAGGAAATGAATAGTCTGTCAAAGATTGCTGTGGCAATTTTGTTTGGAACAATTTTCGTTGCCAGATCTCCTTCATCTGCCATAGCAGTTATAAATGAAATGAGAGCAAACGGGCCTTTTACCAAGACTGTTATGGGTGTTACAGTTTTAAAGGATGTGCTGGTAATTATACTTTTTGCTGTTAGTTTTGCCATAGCCAAAGCCTTTATTAATGGTGAGAGTACAAATTTATTGTTCTTTGTTATACTTATTTTGGAGTTAATTTTCTCATTTGCTTTGGGAATAATAATGGGCAAGTTATTAGGTTTATTATTTTCCTTTCGCATAAAAAGTCAATTTAAAGCAGGATTCATTATTCTTATCGGATACTCAATTTATGTACTTACTGATAATATTGCTCTTTATTCTGATATTTATTTTGCACATAAAATTGTATTAGAACCATTACTTATAGCCATTATCGCCAGTTTCGTTATAACCAACTATTCCAAACACCGAATAGAATTTTCTGAACATCTCGAAATGGTAGCCCCAACCATTTATATAATTTTCTTCACCCTTACCGGTGCCTCATTGTCGATTCAAATTTTGATGAGCGTATTGGGAATTGCAATTTTACTTTTCCTTATCAGAATTATTACAATGGTTTTAGGAGGAATAACCGGTGTTGTTGCAGCAAAAGACCCAAAGGAATATACTTTCATTGCATGGATGCCTTATGTAACCCAGGCAGGTGTGGCACTGGGATTGGCAACAGTTGTGTCCTCTGAATTTCCTGAATGGGGCCACTCTTTCGAAACAATAGTCATTGCTATTATTGTGATAAATCAGTTAGTTGGACCTCCGCTATTTAAATGGACACTTAACTATGTAAAGGAGAGTCACCTGCGTGCAAAATCTAATGTTAAAACTCATAATCAGGATGTATTGATTATTGGCGTGGAAAGCCAGTCTTTGGCCCTGGCCAATCAATTAGCTCGACATAATTGGAAACCTGTTTTGGTTTCAGTAGACGATTTTAAAATTGATGATATTAAAGATTTTGAAGTGCATAAAATGAGTGATTTAACTCTGGAAAGTCTTAAAAAACTCAATTGTGCTGATATGGAGGTAGTTGTATTAATGTTGAGCGATAAAAAGAATTATCAATTAGCTGAATTGATATTTGAAAACATTGGTACCAAGGAGGTTGTAGTTAGATTAAACAAGAGAGAGAATTTTAATAAATTTCATGAGTTGGGTGCACTGATTATTGAGCCAACCACAGCCATTGTTAGTTTGCTTGACCATTTTGTTCGTTCACCCAATGCCGCAACTCTTCTTCTTGGGATGGATGAAGGTCAGGACTCTGTGGATGTTGAAATTGTAAACAAAGATATTCATGGAATGCGACTCAGGGAACTTCGTTTACCATCAGATATAATTATACTTTCGGTGAAACGAAAAGGCCATATTATTGTTTCGCATGGCTATACCCGACTACGTTTGGGAGATGTGATTACTCTTGTTGGATCTGAAAAGAGTATAGAAGAAATAATGTTTAAGTTCGATACCTGAATTACATAATAACAGGCACAAAAAAAACCGCCCTGCATAATACAAGACGGCTTTATATGATTTTGAGAAAAATTTATTCGCTTTTTCCGCTCATTTCTTCAATGATTACCCAAACTTCATCTTGTGATCCGTTGATAACGCTTTGCAAGTCTTCAATGAAATTTTCCCATGAACCTTTTCCGTTTACTTCAACAAAATCCGCTTTAAAATTTCTGTCTTTGTCGAAACGTGCCCACTTATCAAAACCTGAAACTATGGCAACATCTTCTTCAGGGTTTGTGCTAAACTGAGGCCAGTAAGTAGAAAATGAATACTCATACTCTTTTTCCTGATATACTTTTAAAACTCTATCAAGTATACTTTTGAATCGATATGTTTGATGTGGTTTAATATCGAAAGTTGTGATTGACAATTTACTTGACTGTCCTTCATCTGTCCCATCATATGATCTCTTCCCATCACGACGCCACATATTACTTCCGTGCATTTCCTCTATTGTTGGCATAACATTGAAAACCCAGTCTTCAGTATGCTCTTTACTATCAGGGCTTCCATCTAATTCAGAAAATGTACAAGGTCCCATTGACCAGATGAAATCTCCCGAATGTTCACCAACGGTTACCATCCATAAATTGGCGTGATACGGACCATCATTGTGATATTTTTGGTTATGTTCAGCCATGGCTTTACCAAATTCTTTCATCATATCACTTTTTACGGTAAAACGAGTGTTATCAAACATAACATAACTGTCTTCTTCCTGAGCAAAAGACATTGCAGATACGAATAGTGTAATTAAAATTAAACTTGTAATTTTCTTCATTGTAATAATATTAGTTAGTATAAATTTATATTAGAACTTCGAATATATAGTATATTGATGGTTTATTGTTAATTAATAACATTTGATTAACAAATTAATTTTCAGTTTGTTTGTGTGCTTAAATGCCTGAAGTTTGCAATCACAAAAGGAAGTAGTTGGGTTAAACAAATAATTTTGGTTCAATTAATGAGTATATTACAAAACATTAATTAACAGCATATTAACAATTGAGATGGGTTGAGACGTTTATATTTTTTGGACTGTTTATATATTTTTAATTATCTGTATATCAACTTATCAGACATAAAAAAACTGCCCAACAATGTCAGGCAGTCTTTTATACAATTTATGTTTTATTTCTTATAAAGGATTAGCTACAATTTCAGCATCTATTTCAATTTTGTATGTAAATTGAACTGGCGTAACATCTGTATCTCCGACCATAGTTACAATTATAATGTCGCTGAATAATATGGCATTTAATTTATAAAATTCATCCGAA
>PKTD01000153.1 GCA_002869315.1 Marinilabiliales bacterium
CTTTTGGGGATATTACTCTTACCGATGTTGGTGGTTCTGACATTTTTGTAGTTAAGTACAATTCAAATGGTGATGTCTTATGGGCAAATTCGTATGGAGGTACCGCTCTGGATTTTTCAAATAATATGGCTATAAATGGAGATAATCATATTGTAATAACTGGCGCTTTTAGAAGTGAGTCAATTACTTTTGGATCATTTACTTTGACGAATCCAAATGCTGCGGATGGTGCTAACAGTTTTTTCGTTTTGAAGCTTGACTCTAACGGAAATGTATTGTGGGCAACTACTGCAGCCTGTGATAGTAATTGTGGTGGAACTGATGTTGACATTAATGATAATGGTGATATTGTTGTGACTGGAAATTTCTCAGGTAATTCAGTATCCTTTGGTTCATTTACCCTAACAAATTTTTATCAGTTTGCAGATGACTTTTTTATTGTTAAATATAATTCTTTGGGGGAAGTATTATGGGCAAAAGGGTACGGAGGAAATTCATATGATCTGGGTATTGGAGTAGCTTTTGATAATAATGGAGGGATTAACTTCATAGGTGCTTATAGCAGCAATGAAATAGTTTTAGGTGTTACTACATATTTTAATACTGGTGGATATGATTATTTAATTATACGCTTAGGCAGTGAAGGAAATATTAATTGGATGAGGAATGCCATTGGTGATGGGGATGATTTTCCCCAGGATATTGATGTAGATAATGATGGCAATGTATTTATTACTGGAAATTTTTCAGGTTCCTATGTCTCTTATTCAGGGATTGAACTCACTGGTAACGGGTCGCTAAATATATTTACCTTAAAGTATGATAATGGTGGTAATCCTGAATGGGTTCTTTCCCCACAAGGGGATCAAAATGATGAATCATATGCCCTAACGATAGATAAAGATGGCAACTGTTTAATTACAGGAACTTTTGAAAGTGGTGTTCTAACTTTTGATGCTTCAAATTCTATCACCAATAGTAATATAGAATATGGAGATGTTTTTGTAGCTAAAATAAATAGCGATGGAATTGTTAATTGGGCAACGAGTGTAGAGGGAAACGATTCGGACTACGGACAAGCAATATCAACAAATAATGAAGGTAACGCTTTCATAACAGGTACTTTTTATAGTACTTCGATCACATTTTGTGGTAGTACTTTGGTAAATGCGAATACTTCAAACAATAGTCCTGATTATTTCATCGCTAAAATCAACAGTACGGTTGGTATAAATGATATTTTAATTGAAGAAAGTAACTTTATTCATCCGAATCCAGTTTTAGATAATTTCAATATTGTAGTTAAAGATAAGTCATCCATTATGCTTTATTCTCAAAATGGTATATTGTTGCAATCCGAAATTCTGGATGTTGGAAATAATACTATTGATATATCAAATTATAGGCCCGGTATATACATTGTTAGATTGATGTCAAATGATAAAGTATTGATTGATAAGTTCGTTAAATTATAATCAAAACTAAGTTGTATTGACTTTATGTATCCAGGTTTTAAATAATTCAAGGATATCATAATTAATAAATTAAACTGTTATTTACATTCATACAAAGCATCATTTATGCAATAATCTAATGGCAAATAATGCCTATTTTCTTCACTAAAACATTGTTTCAGTATTATTTTGGTTTATTTTGTACTTTTGCTGGCTGTTAAAGAAATAATTTCCATTTGAAAGATATCCAAGTAAGAACGATTACAGGTATTATTTTCCTGGTGGCAGTAATAGGTTCAATATTGCTGCACCCTCTGGCATTCTTATTTTTATTTGCTTTCTTTACCATTATTGGACTAAGAGAATTTTTGCTATTGCAGAAGGTAGAATATAAAAACGCAAGTGTTCTTTTATTTTACCTGCCCGCTATGCTGATTTATTTTATGATTGCTTTTATAGGTTTGGGCTATATAGACATTTCGCTATTGGTATTGGGAATACCTCTCTTATTTCTGTTTATAGTTTTTGAATTGTACAACCCTGTTAAGCCTAACTGGCAACGTATAGGTTCTGTTTACTCCGCTATAGTTTTCGTTGTGGTTCCATTCGGTTTAATGAATGCATTGTTCTTTAATAAGGCAACAAACGGGTTTAAAACAGGAATATTAATCGGATTATTTATAATAATGTGGAGTAATGATATATTTGCCTATCTCATTGGTTCTAAGTTTGGTAAAAATCGTCTTTTCGAAAAACATTCTCCAAAGAAGTCGTGGGAGGGAAGTATTGGAGGTTTTATTTTTGCATTAATTGCTGCATATGTCCTTTCCATATTTTATAATCAACTTTCATCTATTAACTGGCTTATATTAGGCGCTATTATTGCCATAAGCGGAACTTTTGGCGACCTTGCCGAATCTCTATTAAAACGTAATGCCGGTGTTAAGGATTCAGGAAACCTGTTCCCCGGTCATGGTGGTGTTCTTGATCGTTTTGATGCAGTTCTATTTGCAACACCCTTTGTTTTTGTTTATCTAAATTTGTTTTCATAATGACACTACATAAAGAAGGCCTAAAAATTATACTTATTACTTTTTTAATATTGGCAGTGTTGTCATTGCTGGTATCCAGATTTATAGGTCTTCAATATCTAAGATATTTCTTTTATGCAGGTTTTTCGATAGAGTTTTTATGGACAGTTAGTTTTTTTAGAGTTCCGAAACGTAAAGTTAATAGCGGTAATAATAATATACTCTCATCGGCAGATGGAGAAGTAGTTGTAATAGAAGAAACTTTTGAAAAGGAATTTTACAATGAAAAACGCATACAGGTTTCTGTTTTTATGTCGCCCTTTAATGTACATGTAAACTGGTATCCGTTTAACGGAGAAGTTGTTTATACAAAATATCACCCCGGGAAATTCTTATTTGCCAAAAACCCAAAATCCTCAGAACTAAATGAACGCAACTCCCTTGTGGTTCAAAATGATAAAGGACAAAGTGTATTAATAAGACAGATAGCCGGTGTTATGGCTCGTCGTATTATCAGTTATGCCAAGATAGGCGATACTGCTAAACAAGGAGGAGAGTTTGGAATTATCCGTTTCGGCTCCCGAGTAGACTTTTTCCTTCCGCTTGATGCAGATGTTAAGGTTAAAATTGGCGATAAGGTAAAGGCGCAGAGGACTGTTATTGGGGAGTTTAAGTAACTGATTTATTTAGAAAATATTTTAACTAACCAAAGTATTAAATATAAACCTAATCCGGTTCCAAAAACTAATACTAAAATTATAAATGCAATCCGTATATGGGATGTTTTCCATCCCAACTTACTACTTAGCCATTCTGATACACCTAAAATCATAATTTCTTTTCTATGCAAAATAGGAAATATTTAGATATAAGCTTAATTTTGATTGTTTATATTATAATGAATCCTTAATATCATGAAGACTATCACATTGCGTACTTGCGAGAACATCCAGGAAGCCTATATTCTTAAAGGTAAACTGGAAAATGAAGGCGTGAAAAGCTTCATAAAAAACGAGAATTTTTCTTATATAAAACCGAATCCAAATAATGTATATGCCTATGGACCTCAATTGGTTATAAATGAAAAGGATTTTAAAAGGGCAAAAGAAATATTGGGAGAAAAATCTCAGGAAGAAAGAGAGGTAAAAGTATGCCCACGTTGTGGCTCAACAAACATAGGCTTGGGAAAAAACAGAAATATTGTTTTGCGATTCATCCTTGTATTATTGTCAATTTTAATTCTAATTCCTATACGAAGGAGAACACCCAAGGTATATTGCCGAGAGTGTAAAACGGAAATTAGTTAAGGTAATAATCCAAAGGATAAAGAACCTTGTCAAAAACATAAAACTGCATCAAAACAAAATCGTCTCCATCATTAATTAAAGCATAAAACCTGTCGTGGTCAACGGGCGTTAGTTTTTCGTATTGGTTTGCAATCTCTTCTGAAAGGCGATTCTTTGTAAAACACTTCATATATGTTGTATCGTCGTCTTTATTAACCAAGGTTAACTCAAATAAACTGGGAGAGTTTACTATTGAATCTATTTTTTGTGGAGCTAAAATATTATTGAGACGGGATTCGTATCTTAAATCAGCAAAAGACGTTAGCATATTTAAAACCTTTAAAGTGTCGTAGCTTTTAACTTTACTACCATCTAGTAGTCGGCTTATTTCATAATTTCCCATGGCATCGATAACCTCAAGGTGAAATCCCATGGAGTCTCTTTCAGTAAATTGAAGTTTTAAACTTTTAATATCTGACAGTTTATCCTTAAAAACCACATGACTTCGCCAGTCATCTATCATAGGCGAAAAACGCGGACTAATAAATCCTCTAAAGTTTGGTAAGTAAACTATATAGGGTCTTTCAGCACCTTCCATAAGCATATATGTTCCTAAATTATCTCTGGTAACATCACCCACAAAAAACACTTTAGTAAGTTTTTCATGTTTAAATAGTTTTAAACCAAACATATCTATGCGATACACTTCCTGATAAATTTCTACTTTTTTTCCTATTGAAGAAAGGCGTTTGACTACACTATTATGTGATGCAAGTGAAACAGGCGATTTTACCTTAATACGCTTTATTGTAGACAATAATGTATTTACGACTTTGGTATTTGCCAAAGCCTTATTATTTAATAACCATCTACTCCCATCACGACTTATGGTAACCGAATTAACGCTTTTATCGGCTATGAATATTTTCGTTATGGATGCTGTATCTTCCACACTAAAATCTGTTTCATATTTGCTAAGGGTACTGTAGTTATTTTGCAAAAGCAATGCAATTGCTACAATTACAAGTACTAATGTTATGACAATTATATTTCGATTTTTTTTCATATCAGAATTTATCTGGAATATTTTCTTTTTCTGCTCCAAATCATTAATACAGCTAAAATAAAAATCAATAAAATAGGAACTATAATATTAATTATTTGCCACATTAATTTATCATCGTTTAGTTTAGTTTTATCCAGCAACCTCAATCGGGTATCTTTCACTCTGGAAGCAATAAGTCCCGGACCATCAACAAGATAACTTAGAGCATTTAAAATAAACTGTTTGTTGCCATATGTTTCTCTTGTATATTGATCGTAGCCCAAAGGTAAAGGGTAGCCATCAGGAATGTGAAACTGGTTTTTAATCATATCTCCGTCGGAGATAACTATCATTTCTGTTTTTACACTTTGCTCTTTAAAACCAATTTCTTTGTTTTCTGCTATCTCGGGTGGTATTCTGTTTCTGAAGTCAGATAAAAACTCTCCCTCCATTAATACTGCAATAGTTTCCCTGGGCCCTCTGTAAAGCCTTTCATCAGGTTCCTGCCGTAATATGCCAAGATTTATCACTGCCGGCGCTGGCATTGTTCTGGAATAAGGTGAAGTATGTAATAATGCTGTTTTCTTAACACCACCAATTGTAGTATCTATACTACTTACAAATTGTGTTTTAATGGCATTTAAATTTCTTACTATTGGATGTTGCGAAGTAGGAGTAACAAGAGGAAAATAATACCAATTAAAGAAATCTATTCTGGGTTTACCACCAACCTGTCCTGTCCTCAATGGAATTGGAGCCGAAACTAAATCGGTTACCAAATCATTATTAAGTTTTACACCATAAGTAAATAATTGCGATTGCAAATCCAAAGGTTTAGCAACTGCGACAGTCATTTCTCTGTTTTGTATAGAATCCATACTCGCAAAAACCGGATCGATAAGCCACAGAACTTTGCCTCCATACATAATGTATTGATCTATTATAAATCTGTCTTTGCCATCAAAGAGGCTGTCGGGTTTTGCAATTATTATTGCATCATATTTAGGTTCAATACGATACTCCTGATTTAAAGTGTCGGTTAATCTTCTTTTTAAGAGGGAATTTATCTGTCCTTCTAGACGAAAGCGGTCAATAACATAATCCTTAGAAAGTGTTTGAGCAATATCAAAGGTTTCTCTTTCACTTAGTTCACCATGTCCTTCTATAAAGGCTATTACTGGTTTCTGACGTCTGCTAAGTTTAAATATTGCATTAGCGAATTTAAATTCCAGTGCTTGTATGGAGTTGTTTAATACAGCTTCAGGAGGTGTATTTATTTGTGCATCAAGAAGTTCAACAGCAAGTTCTTTTTCTCGATAAGTAATTATGCAGCCTGGAAAAATTACTTGCTGATCCATACCTGTCTTGGTTTTAACCTGAAGATTGGTAGGATTTAATCCCTGCTGAACCAATAGTTGATAAGTTTCGTTTCTTTCTTTGTTACTGCTACTTGCCGAAGGGTTTATAAACTCGTATTGTATGTTTTTGTTATAAGCCCGGAATTCGTCAAGAATTTCCATAGTTTCACGCCTTAAGCGTTTAAAACCTGCAGGGAAATCTCCTTCCAGGTAAACCCTGAAATAAACAATATCATCTACTCCTTTAATAATATCAAGTGTTTCATCACTAAGTGTATATCTCTTTTCTGATGTTAAATCAAAACGGGTAAATACAATACTGCTAATATAATTTGCAGATGCTATTATGAGTAATACCAATAATAACTGGATAATTAATTTCGATTTTATATTTCTCTTTTCCTTCATATTGCTATTATTTTACCATTTCATCCTCGAAAGAGAGAACTTTGTTAGAAATAAAAAAAGAAATATGGTGCTGATAAAGTATACTATATCACGGGTATCTATAACACCACGACTAATGGAACCATAATGATGACTAATTCCTAATGATTTGATAAACAGATCAACGGGGCCAAAGAATTCCAGCGAATAAATAAATTCAAAACCCATATAAACGAAAGCACTTAATAAAACTGCTACTACGAATGCTACCAATTGGTTAGAAGAAAGCGAACTGGCAAAAACACCTATGTATGTTAATGTGGCAGCCAGAAATATTAAACCTATAAAGGAGCACCAAAAACTACCACTATCGATATTTCCTACGGGAAAACCCAATAAATAAATTGAAATATAATAAACTAAAGTAGGAAGTATTGCAAGCACAACCAAACTCAGTGAAGCGAAGTATTTTGCTAAAATGATTTGTATTTCAGATAGGGGACGAGTAAAAAGTAGTTCGTCAGTACCACTCTTTTTTTCGTCGGAAAAACTACGCATGGAAACTGCCGGAATCAGAAATAAAAAAACAAAAGGTGCAAGGATGAAAAAACTGTCGAGGTTTGCATAACCATAATCCAGTACGTTAAAGTCGTTTGGCAATACCCATAAGAATAAACTTGTGATAGTTAAAAATACGCCGATTACGATATACCCTATCAGCGAACTTAAAAAACTTCTTAATTCCTTAAAAAACAATGCGGCCATTAATATATGTTTTTTTAAACTCGTGCAAAAGTAGTGTTTTTTAAAATTTATCACTCCTTAAAATACTATGACGATTAATTTTCAAAAAAAGCTGTATTAGCTTAAGACTTAAAGATGTAATTATCAGATTATCAGCGAATAAGTTTAGGATGTGATTGTTGGCTAATGAAGTTTATTTCTTTTATGAATCTTTAGAAAAACACAAAAAATGTTAATTTGAAAGGAGTATATCGTAATTGGAATATTTTTGTAAGTGATTACTCACTTTTATTATGACAGAAAAGCAGAGAAAAATTTTAGACACAGCATTAGAGTTATTTGCACTGGAAGGCTATAATAGTATTTCTACGAAGAAAATAGCCCAGGGAGCAGGAGTTTCTGAAGGCTTAATTTTTAAACATTTTGGTAGTAAGGAAGGATTATTGGATTATTTAGTGGAAGAGGGTGTTGAACTCATGAACAGAGAGTTGGATACTTTAATGCAAATAAGTGATGCCAGTGAACGCTTAAGAGCTACTCTTAGGTTTCCTAAGACAATAATAGATAGAAATCCAGCATACTGGAAAGTGCAGATATCTATAAAGTTTGCTAATCATGAGATCAAAGAAAAGTATCATAATAGCAGTTTTATGGGTAAAGCCATGGGAATATTGAATGATACTTTTGATGAGTTGAACTTTGAAAATCCTCAAATGGAAACCCAGTTATTAATGCAGATAATTGGTTCTTTTTTTATGGCTTTAGTAAATGATGAAATTGAAAACTATGATGAAATGCTTAGTTTCTTAGAAAAGAAATATAATTTGAAATGAAAAAATTAAAAGTAATAATTTTCGGTTCCACCGGAATGGTTGGAAAAGGAGTTTTATATGAATGCATCGATAGTCAAGATGTAGAATTAATATTGCTTGTGAACAGAAGTAGTTTAGGTATTAATAGTCCAAAGGTAAAGGAAATCTTACATGATGATTTTACAAATTTCAGTTCCCTTGAGAACACATTA
>PKTD01000241.1 GCA_002869315.1 Marinilabiliales bacterium
ACCGTCACCCCATTCGTCACCTAAAAAAACAGAACCCTTGCAAATATATTATCTACAAGGGTTTCTGATCACGCTAAGTACTCGAGGCGGGACTTGAACCCGCACGACCGCAATGGTCATTGGATTTTAAGTCCAACGTGTCTACCAATTCCACCACTCGAGCAGAATATTTTCAAGAAAAAAACCCGATCCCCAAATTCCGGATATCGGGTCTTGTGAGCGGGAAACGAGACTCGAACTCGCGACCCCGACCTTGGCAAGGTCGTGCTCTACCAACTGAGCTATTCCCGCATCAAAAATTTCGACTATTAGCCTCATTTTTGGAGGTGCAAATGTAAAACTTTTTTCAATAAACAAACAAAAAAATTGATTTTTTTTTGCTTTTTACCCACCTAGTAGTTTTTTTATCTCATTTAACTTCATAAGAGCCTCCACAGGAGTTAGTGTATCAATATTGGTGCTTAATATATCATCCTTAATCTGATGTAATAAAGGATCATCCAATTGTATAAAACTCAACTGGAAATCATCTGCCTTTGGCAAACTCTTTACTTTTTGATTCAACTCATGATTATTTCTGCTTTTTTCCAAAACAGCCAGCATTTCTTTTGCCTTAGCCAAAACGCTTCTCGGCATACCGGCCATTTCAGCAACGTGAATCCCGAAACTATGCTCACTGCCTCCGCTTTTCAGTTTTCTGAGAAAGATAATTTTGTTGCCTATCTCTTTTATGGCGATGTGATAATTTTTTATCCTTTCCATAGTCGAAGCCATGGAATTTAACTCATGATAATGCGTTGCAAAAAGAACTTTTGGACGGAAAGCACCATGATTATGCAAAAATTCTGTAATCGACCATGCTATGGAGATTCCGTCATAAGTACTTGTTCCTCTTCCTATTTCATCTAAAAGTATCAGGCTTCTGTTGGAAATATTATTTAGAATACTGGCTGTTTCATTCATCTCCACCATAAAAGTTGATTCGCCGGAAGAAATATTGTCGGAAGCACCAACACGTGTAAAAATTTTGTCAACTAATCCGATTTCAGCCTTTCTGGCTGGAACAAAACAACCAATCTGTGCCATCAAAACTATTAAAGCCGTTTGCCGCAACAATGCTGATTTACCCGACATATTTGGCCCTGTAAGTATTATTATCTGCTGACTTTCATTATCCAGGAAAATATTGTTGGCAACGAAAGATTCACCAACTTTCATATTTTGCTCGATTACGGCATGGCGGCCTGATTCAATATTTATTGAGTAGCCTTCATTAAGTTCTGGTTTATTATATTTATTTTCCTTGCTGACAACTGCAAAAGATAATAAACAATCGAGTGCTGCTACTACGGAAGCATCAATTTGTATTTGCTTAACAAATTCAGATGCAAAAATTACTATCTCATCAAATAGTTTTTGTTCCAATACCTGAATTTTCTCTTCAGCACCTAGAATTTTCTGCTCATATTCTTTTAATTCTTCGGTAATATATCTTTCCGATCCTGTGAGAGTTTGCTTTCGATGCCACTCAACCGGAACTTTATCTTTATGTACATTGGTAACCTCCAGATAATATCCAAAAACATTATTATAACCTATTTTAAGAGATGGTATTCCAGTGTTTGCAGATTCTCTTTCCTGAATTTTCTTAAGGAAGTCTTTACCTGAAAAGGCAATATTCCTGAGTTCGTCTAGTTCGGCGGAAACTCCTTCAGAAATTACTTTTCCTTTGCCAATTGACATAGGTGGCTCTTCTTCAAGTGAAGTTTTTAATTTCTGGATAAGGCTTTCGCATTGATTCAACTGGTCGCCCATTTTTATAAGTTGGTCGAAATTGCTTGCCGAAATACTTGATTTTATTTCCTCAACAGCCTTAAGTGATCTTAATAACTGAGCTAGTTCCCTTGGATTTATCCTTGCCGTTGCAACCTTTGAAATTAGCCGTTCAAGATCACCAATTTTTTTAATGTGGGTTAAAACCTGATTTTTAAGTTTTTCATTTTTCGTAAAAAACTCAACAACATCAAGTCTCGATTCTATTTTGGTTTTGTCCTTTAATGGCATGCTTATCCATCTGCGCAGCATGCGCGCTCCCATAGGGGATTCTGTTTTGTCTATGACATCAATTAAGGACATGCCATCAGGATTTAAACTGAACAGAAGTTCCAGATTCCTCATAGTAAACCTGTCGAGCCAGACATAGTTGCCTTCGTCAAGCCGACTGATACCATTAATATGGTCTAACTTATCATGATGTGTTTCAAAAAGATAATGCAGAACTGCTCCTGCAGCAATAATTCCCAAAGGCATATTTTCAATTCCAAAACCTTTCAAAGATGTGGTATTGAAATGCTTTATCAACAGTTCATCTGCAAACTCATTGGCAAATACCCAGTCGTCGAAAACAGAAATGTAAAAACTATCTCCAAACCGCTCAATGAATTTATTTCTCTTTTGTCTCTGAACAACAACCTCAGAGGGCTGCAATCCTTGTATAAGTTTGTCGATATACTCATTATTACCTTCTGCAATAAAAAATTCTCCCGTTGATATATCTAAAAATGCTATACCATTATTTCCGGTTTCCTGATGTATGGCTGCCAGAAAATTATTTTTCTTTTGCTCGAGTACATTGTCATTAAGGGAAACTCCCGGCGTAACCAGTTCTGTAACACCTCTTTTTACAATTTTTTTTGCCAGTTTGGGATCTTCCAATTGGTCACAAATTGCTACTCTATAGCCTGCTCTTACAAGTTTCGGCAGATATGAGTCCAGTGAATGGTGAGGAAATCCAGCAAGCTCAACATAAGCAGCAGCGCCATTTCTTCTTTTTGTTAAAACAATACCCAGGGCTTTGGAAGTATTTATAGCATCTTCTCCAAAAGTTTCATAGAAATCACCTACCCTAAACAGCAATAACGCATCTGGATATTTAGCCTTGATGTTATTATACTGCTTCATCAAAGGCGTTTCGGCATATTTTTTCTCAGATTTCGACATAAGAGAACACAAAAATATAAAATGACTAATGTTATTCCACATTTTTTAATTTTGCTTTTCAACAAATTGCTGATTAATGAGAAAACTTAAGTTAGATGAGTTAAACCGGATAAGTGTTAAGGATTTTAAAGAGGCTGAGAAATTGCCTCTGGTAGTGGTACTTGATAATATCAGAAGTTTAAATAATATAGGTTCGATTTTCAGAACTGCAGATGGTTTTAGAGTTGAAAAAATTCACCTTTGCGGCATAACAGCATGTCCTCCACACAGGGATATTCAGAAAACGGCCCTCGGAGCTACCGATTCAGTGGAATGGAAATATTTTGATAGCACACTGGATTCCATCCATGAATTAAAAAAAGAGGGCTATATAATACTATGTTTGGAACAGGTAGAAAACAGCACTTATTTACACGATTTTCAACCCCAAAAAAACTCCAAATATGCCCTTGTTTTGGGCAATGAGGTCAAGGGTGTTGATGACCTAATTATTGAAAAATCGGATTTTTATATTGAGATTTTGCAGATCGGCACCAAACATTCATTTAATGTGACCATAAGTGCAGGAATTGCAATTTACGACATAGCCCTGAAACTCAAATATTTAGATTTAACGAAACTTTAACTTTATTCTCACGTAAAAAAGAATTAAAAATATTGTTTTAGAATTATTTTGTAGTAATTTTGCATTTACCAAAACCACGTTATTTCAAATTTTTAATATATTTGTAAATAATAATTTTATTTTGATAATAATTTATAAAATCATGAAAAGAGTTTATTCTATTTTAACAAGCGTATTTTTTCTAAGCATGATGATCCTACCGATGTCTTTTTACGGACAGGAGGAAGGAACAGATGATACTAAGAAAGAAGTGAAGAGTGCAAGTTTTAGTCCCTACATTTTTGTGCAAGGGCAGTTTGGAACCAGTTGGTTTTATGGTGACTTAGCCAGATACCAATTTGCACCTGATTTGGAAAACACACAAGTGAGTGGTGGTTTTGGTGGAGGTTACCAATTCCTACCATGGTTAAATGCTCAAATGAATCTATTGAGAGGCTTTAATAGTGCTCACAGAAAAGTTATAACACCTAAAAATGCCATAGGTACGGGAGCAGGTACATCTCAGGATATGAAGATGGATATGGATTACTGGAGTGGCGATATCATGTTGGGTATCAATGTTTCAAATCTATTGGCAGGTTATAAAGATCGATTAGTTACATTCGGTCTTCATGGTGGTGTTGGTCAAACACAGTTTAATTCCAGAACTTATGATGGAATTACAGGTGCGCGACTTGCAGGTAGAGGAAAATATGCTCCAGCAGGATCTACAGCTGAAGGTAAAGGGTTAGCTAAGCGTAAGGTTGCATTAACTGTGCCTGTAGGTGCTGATTTAAACTTTGCTGTTTCAGAAAAGTTTGATGTATTTGGTAAATATACTTATACCTGTATGGCAACTGATTGGGCAGACAATGTAATTCATGGTGAAATGGCTGTGAAAAATGACGCTTATTCTCAGTTAAGTTTAGGTTTGAGATATAAGTTTATCAGCAAGAGCCCAGCAAAGATGGCAAATAACTTCGATAAAGTTGAGTTAATGGCTGTTCCTAATCCACTTGAAGAAAGAGGAGATTCAGTAGCAGTTACTATTAAAGGTACTTTCCCTCCAAAATATTTCATTGAGAATGGTGTAATGTGTTTTACTCCTGTATTGAAATATGAAGGCGGTGAAACTGCTTTCGAACCTATGAAGTTTAAAGGTGAAGATGTAGAAGGTGACGGAACATTAATTTCATATAAGAATGGTGGTTCTTTCGTTTATACAGGAAAGATTCCTTATAAAGAAGGCATGGAAGTTTCAGAACTTTATGTAGCCCCTGTTATATATAATAACAATGGAACGGAATATACTGATTGTGATGAAGCATTAGCAAACGCTCCTAAAGCAGTTCAAGCTGAGCCTAGAAAACTTGCTGATGGTGTTATTCACCTTTCAAAATTTGTTCGTCATAATGAGTCAGAAATTGTTGCACCTCATGGATATGAGTTAGAAACAGTTATTACTCAAACAGCTGATATTTATTTCCAGGTTAACCTTGCATATCTTAACAAGCGTTTACCTCTGAATAAAGATGAAGCAAATAAAGAAAAACTTGCTAA
Organism: Marinilabiliales bacterium; assembly: GCA_002869315.1. Lineage (GTDB taxonomy): Bacteria > Bacteroidota > Bacteroidia > Bacteroidales > F082 > BM524. The sequence continues at coordinate 5,165 of PKTD01000241.1, forward strand.
TTCAACTATGGACATAGAAAATGGATGGGCAGTTAAAAATATTACTATCAACGGTTGGGCATCTCCTGAAGGAGAAGAGACTTTCAACGAAGGCCTTTCAATGAAGCGTGCTCAAACTGCTGAGAAGTTTATGAAGAAGAAAATTGGAGAAGATGCCGAGAATATGACATTTGTACTCAATGGTAATGGTCCTGATTGGAATGGATTCATGACTGCCGTTGAAGGTTCACAGATTGCTGATAAGAATGCAATCATCAATGTTGTTAACTCTGCAGATGCCAGCAAAAAAGAAGAAGAAATTCGCAATATGATTCTTATTTATCCTGAATTAGAGCGTGATATTCTTCCTCCATTACGTCGTGCTGAAATAAATGTAAATACATATGAGCCTAAGAAGCCAGCTGCTCAGATTGCTGAATTTGCTACTTCTGATCCTGCTCAGCTTTCAGTAAACGAAATATTATATGCTGCAACATTAACTGATGATCTTAATACTAAGAAACAAGTTTATGCTAATGCAATGAACCAATATCCAAAATGCTGGAGAGCAGTTAATAATGCTGCCGCCATCGAATTGGAAATGGGTAATGTAGATGCTGCAAAAGAATTATTGGCAAAAGCACTGGAGATGAATGAAAATTCTTCAGAGGTGTATAACAATATGGGAATTGTTGCTCTGCATGAAGGAGACTTCAATGCAGCAGAAGAGGCATTTACTAAAGCTCAGGATTTAGGTGCTGACGTAACTTATAATATGGGTGTTACCAAACTTTATCAAGGCGATTATGCCAAAGCAGAAGGTTTACTAGCAAATGCTGGTTGTGATTTCAACCGCGGTTTAGCTCAGTTATTAAATAGTAACTATAGCGGAGCACAAAAGACTTTCTCTTGTGTTGAACCTCAGGATGCAGAAACTATCTACATTCAGGCAGTTGCGGCTTCAATGAATAATGATAAAGAATCTACACTTAAGTATTTAGGAGAAGCTATTAAAGCAGATGCTAAGTATAAGAAATGTGCAACTAATGATATGGTATTCTTAAAGTATCGCGATGATGCAAGTTTCCAGGCTTTAATAAAGTAAAATAGAATAAATTATTATAAAGAAAAACCCGGCTTCTTTTTGAAGTCGGGTTTTTTATTTTTTGTGAATTAATTATACTAGAGCATTGAAATACCCAGAATTGTAAAAATTAAAATGTGATTCTGTGAACGCCCTTAGTATAATCTTTATTTAAGGTATCAATAATTGTTTGATAGTCATCCATATTATGAACAAAATCCAGATTATTGGTGTCCAGTATTAGTATCCTCATATCTCTTTGTTGATTCATAAAATCGAAATAACCACTCTGTATCCTGTCGAGATAGTCATTTCCAATTTCCTGCTCATAGGGCCTTCCACGTTCTTTAATATTCTGTTGTAGTCGGGGAGTATCAACATATAAGAATACAAATAAATCAGGTTTAGGTAATTGAGTATGGATAATTTGAAAGAATCTGTTATATAATTTTAATTCATCTGCCGCAAGTGTTTTGCCGGCAAAAATTAATGACTTTATGATATAATAATCTGAGATGGTAAAGGTTTTAAACAAATCTCTATCACCTAATTGATCTTTGAGTTGTTGAAATCTGGATGCTAAAAATGACATTTCCAATGGAAAAGCATATTTGTCAGGTTCCTTATAAAATTTAGGTAAAAAAGCATTGTCCTCAAACTGTTCGAGTATGAGTTTAGCATTAAAATCTTTAGCTATCATTTTCGACAGGCTTGTTTTGCCGGCACCTATATTTCCCTCTATGGCTATAAAATTATAGTTCATTATTTATATGCTATTCACTTTTGATTCATCACTGCATTCATCCAGTAACTTAAGGTTAGTTTTATTAAATATTGGATGAACATAATAAGGAGCAATCTCACATAAAGGTTCCAAAACAAATTTTCTGAATTGTAAACGCGGATGCGGAATAATTAAGTCCTTTTCGTTTATTATATCATTATTGAAGTAGATAATATCAGCATCCAGTGTTCTGGATGAATATCCTTGTGATTTATTTCGCTTCCTTCCCAACTCCATTTCTATCTCCAGTAAACTATTCAATAATTCATTGGCTGAATAATTTGTTTCTACCTTTAAAAGGATATTCAGAAAGTTGTTTTCCGATTCAAATCCCCAGGCTTCAGTTTCATATATTGCCGATTTATTTGAAATATATCCTGACTTTAAATTAATTTTCTCCTCTGCTTCTTGTAAAAAAGACTTGCGTGGTTCAATATTTCCACCTAATAAAACAAAAGCGGTATTTTTATAAGACATCAGAAAAAATTAACTATGACAAAATTAAAAATTAGCCTAGTATAATTTTAAAAGATGATAATTATTTATTAAGAAAATTTATTTGGCAGAATTGTAATTATAGTTTTCAATTCTATTTAGGATATTAGTTATTTTATTACCATAGTTCTTGTCGCTTGCCCATTTTCCAGTGAGATCGTCAACATGTTTTGCACTTCCTCTTTTTACAAATTTAAAACGACTATCAATAATTTTATTTTTCGGGGCTTTAGTAGTTGCATAAGCCTTAAGGTGTTGAATATGAGCACGTATTCCTTTTCTTTCATCTTCGAAGGAGAGGCCTTTCACTCCATTTCCTGTAACTCCTAATCCGCAAAAATTATTCTGATGCGGCTGAACGTCTCCACCAAAATTCAGAAAGCCTGTTTCCAAACACATCTGGCTAAATGCCACATCATGATTAATACCTTCAATTTTTGATTCTTCATAATAAATTCGTGCTATCTCCTTCGATTTAATAAGGCTTATTTGAGGATTATTATTATGAAGGTAATAAGCCATTACATCAATGCTAAATCTGCCATCTTGAGCAATTTTTACTGAACTTTTTGTCTTTATAACCTTAGGAATATTTGTTTCCTTTTTGATATACCTGAGATCGAATGGCTTTAACCCAAATAAATTTGCGGAGTACGATTCCATTAAAAGAGAAGATGTATTAGTAAATTCAACTTCCGGAATAGTACTTACTGAAAAGGTATAAGAGCCTGAACTCATCAAAAGCATAATAAATGCAAGTAAAATCCCTCTATTAATTCTTGCTTTTGATATAATATAGTTTACCTTTTTCATGTAAATTTATCTTCAATAAAAGTCATAATTGTTTAGGGAACTTTTGCAAATAGCCCACTTGAATTATCCACAATTTTATGTTAATATTGTATTTGGTTTATTGGAAAGGCTAAACAGGCAATTCACCGATTAAATTCTACCGTTTACCGAATGATAATATACCAAATTAATTAATTAGCGTTATTTCGCAAAAAAATAATCTCATGAAACAGTTTTTTAAATTTATGTTCGCCTCTTTTACAGGCACATTATTAACAATTTTAGTAATATTTCTGATTTTTGCAGGCTTGATATCAAGTATTGTTGCTATGTCAGAAAATGAAAAAGTAACAGTTCAGCCTAATTCAGTTTTACAACTTAACTGGACTACTCCTATCGTTGACAGGGCAAGTGATAATCCATTTGATGGATTCGATTTTGCGACTATGGAGTCGAAAAAACCTGCAGGTCTTAACGAAATCCTTAAAACCATTGAAAAGGCTAAAAATGATAGTAATATTGATGGTATATTTATCGATATGGAATCAATACCGGCTGGTATTGCTACGGTTGAAGAAATCCGTGATAAACTAATTGAATTTAAAGCGGAAGGTAAATTTATCTTAGCCTATGGCAACTCATATAGCCAAAGCGGATATTATTTTGCAAGTGTTGCAGATGAAATTTATCTTAACCCTAAGGGAATGGTCTTATTCAAAGGGCTAAATGCAGAATTAATGTTTTTCAAGAATATGCTTGAGAAACTGGATATTGAGATGCAGGTTCTAAGAGGTCCGGATAATAAATATAAAAGTGCTGTAGAACCACTTATTAAGGATAAAATGAGTGAGTCAAACCGAGAGCAATACTCTACCCTATTGAATTCTATTTGGGGAAAAATATTAATAGAACTTAATGAAAGCAGAGGTTTGAGTATTGAAGACTTAAACTCTATAGCTGATAATCTTGAAGTTACAAACGCTGAAAAAGCAATGGAACTTAACTTTGTGGATGGTATAGTTTATAGAGATGAAATTGAAAATAAACTAAAAGAACTTACTGGTAAAAGTGAGGATGAAAAATTAGCATGGATTACTTATTCTAAATATACTAAAGCCTCCGTAGGTAAAACAAATATTTCTAGAGACAGAGTTGCTGTGATTTATGCAAGCGGTGATATAAAACAGGGATCCAGTGCGCAAAACTCAATGGGTTCCAAAACAATTGCCAAAGCAATAAAAAAGGCCCGTACCAATGATAATGTAAAAGCAATTGTAATGCGCGTAAACTCTCCTGTTGGAGATGCTTTGGCATCAGATGTTATTCGTCGTGAAGTTGCTTTGGCAAAAGAAGCAAAACCATTTATTGTATCTATGGGAGATCTTGCTGCCTCAGGCGGATATTGGATTTCAACAAGTGCCGATTATATATTTGCACAGCCCACAACAATAACCGGATCAATAGGAGTATTTGGTGTAATTCCTAATTTCCAGGGTTTGATGACAAATAAACTTGGAATTACTTTTGATCAGGTATCCACAAATGAAAATTCAAATTACATAAGCGTTACATCTCAAATGAGTGATTTCCAAAAAGAGAAGTTAAATGCACAGATAATCGATATTTATGACGACTTTATTGATCTTGTGTCAACTACAAGGGGATTGAAACCTGAGTATGTTGATAGTATTGCAAAAGGGAGAGTTTGGTCAGGTACTGATGCTTTAAGTATAGGACTTATTGATGAAATTGGAGGACTTGAAGATGCCATAGCATATGCTGCTGAAAAGGCTGACTTAGGGAGTGATTTCAGATTAAAGGATTATCCTGAAAGGGGAGATGTATTCAAAGAGTTGGTAAGCCAAATTACAGGCGAAGCTAAGGCTAATATTGTAGCTGATGAACTTGGTGACTATAAAATATACTATGATCAAATTAATACTCTAAAAAATATGAAGGGTGTACAGGCACGACTACCATATTTTTATTCAATTAATTAGATTTATGAATCATTAATAAAAAGGCGAGTTTTCAAGGAAAATTCGCCTTTTTTATTTTGTTTAACTTCTGTCTTTTATAATTTGTTCAATGTCTTCATGACAAGTTTCACAAATAAGACCTGCTTCAATATCACTACCTATTAATTCAATTGTGTTATTTCCATTGCTTATAGATTCAAGTATATTGCCTCTTGTGATTGCCATGCAACTACAAACTATTTCGTTATGATCATTTAATGATAATGTAAATCCGTTCATTATTTAGAATAGTTATAAATTAGTAAAAATTGTAAAAAATAAGCGGTCGCAACCGACCGCTCTAATTGTTAAAACTCTTCAGCGTGTATTTGTCCTGGTTCTTTTCTTTTATGTTCTTTAAACCCATGTTTTGAAAGTGCTTCCTTCATCCCTTCCACCATTCTGGGATTTCCACAAAGGAAGAAATCAGTATTATCCGGAGTAGTTTCAACACCCCATTTTTCTTTAGCGATACCGCCATCCCATATTTCCTGTATAAAACGTGTATCACCATACCATCCTGTTGGTTCTTTATCAGGGTCAGTAATTGTTGGATAATAAGTGAAATTAGGGAACATACTGGCAAGAAGTTTTAATTCTGAAGAATATCCAAGATCCCATGAGTTTGCCGCCCCATGAATTACCATTATTCTTCCTTTTCTTTTTAAAGCGTTTGATCGCAACATACTCATATAAGGAGCAACACCAGTTCCGGTGGCTATTAAAACAACATTCCTTTCCTCATCAACCTGATCGAGTGTGAACATTCCAACTGCTTTTTTGCCCATAAACACTTTATCGCCAATATCTAAATTGAATAGACGAGGAGTTAGTTGACCTGAATGAACAAGAGTTATATAAAACTCTACTGAATCTTCAGTAGAAGATGAGGCAATTGAATAAGCTCTCTTTATTAACTTATCAGGTTTTGGAGCATAAGGTTCATTTGAAGCCTCATCACATCTCTTTGCATCCGGTGGCAGACCAAGGGCTACAAATTGACCAGGTTCAAATGGTGGAAACTCCCACCCCTCAGGGCTTACCTTAATAATTCTCATTATTGGAGAAACCCTTACATTTTGTATTATCCTACAATTTAATTCCTTTTCCAATTCCATTAATCTATGGTTTAAAAAAACAGACTGCAAAATTAAAAATATTAGTGTATTTTCGAGACATAATTATATATTTTTGGTATAATTAAACTATTAGTTTTCTACATTTTCTAAACTATCTCCTTTATTGAATAAAACTTAGATATTATTAATTGATAATTAGCATTATGCAAAGAAAAAGTAATTACACTTCAGCATTTATTAGTTTAACGGTATTGTTTTTCATGTGGGGGTTTATGACCGTTTTAAACGATATCTTAATTCCTTATTTAAAAGGCGTATTTGAGTTAAACTATTTCAAGGCAATGTTAGTACAGTTTGCTTTCTTCCTTGCATATTTCATTGGATCATTGGTGTATTTTATTTTTTCTGTAACTAAAGGAGATCCCATTAATAAAATAGGATATAAAAATGGTATTATTGCAGGTTTGATAGTCTCTGCATTGGGTGCATTATTGTTCTATCCCGCAGCACAATTCCACATGTATGGCTTCTTCTTATCTGCATTATTTGTTTTAGGATTAGGTTTTACATTGTTGCAAATATCTGCGAACCCTTATGTTGCTATACTGGGACCAGAGGAATCAGCCTCTTCACGACTTAATCTGGCGCAGGGATTTAACTCTCTGGGAACAACTATAGGCCCAATTATAGGTGGATTCCTGATATTTACTTTTTTCAAAAATTCTGAAGGCTCCGATGCTGTTAAAATTCCATATTTAGTTTTTGCCCTGATATTTGTTCTAATAGCTGTTTTTATTAGCAAAACTAAATTACCTGTTTTTACAAATGCAGAAGACCAGGTTAAAGGCTTTGGAGCATTTAAATATCCTCAATTGGTTTTTGGAATGTTCGCCATATTTATGTATGTTGGTGGTGAAGTTAGTATCGGTAGTATGATAATCAACTTTTTGAATTTGCCTGAAATGGGTGGAATGAATGAAAATGCTGCAAGTACCTATGTTGCCTTTTATTGGGGCGGACAAATGATTGGAAGGTTTTTAGGAGCCATCTCACTTAGTGAAATTACCAATAAAATAAAGAAGTATCTTTTGATGCTTATTATACCTGTGTTTTCTTTTGTAATTGTTGGATTTGTTACAGACTTCTCAACAGCATCAATTTTTGGCATATTGCTTATATTGAATTATTTAGCCTTTGTATTTGCAGGAAAAAAAGCAAATCGCAACCTATATGTCTTCGCTGGAATTAATATAATTTTACTAATTGTTGTATTAAACACAACCGGCCAATTGTCGATGTGGAGTTTAGTTGGAATAGGGCTATTTAATTCTATTATGTGGTCAAATATATTTACATTGGCAATTTCAGGTTTAGGAAAATATACTAGTCAGGGATCTTCATTGCTGGTAATGATGATATTAGGAGGGGCGATTCTACCAGTAATTTCAGGATTGGTAGCTGATTCATATGGAATACAAATGGCGTTTATCGTCCCCATTTTTAGTTATATTTATCTGATGTTTTATGGTTTGGCTGGCTACAAACAAAGTAAGATTGAATTATGATAAACCGACGTAAATTTTTAGAAAGTGCTGCTGCATTAGGACTGATAGGTGCTTTACCTTCTAAAGTTTTAAAAGCAGGAAATAAAATAACCAACCGAGGTATCAAATATAAATTGCCAATTGTAATATCTACATGGTCCCACGGTTTAGAAGCAAATGCTGAGTCTGTTAGAGTTCTTAATGAAGGAGGAGGTATTGTTGATGCAGTTGAAAAAGGTGTAATGATACCCGAATCTGATCCCAATAATCATAGTGTAGGATTAGGAGGCTTTCCTGATATTACAGGCAAGGTTACCCTGGATGCAAGTATTATGGGTCCTGATGGAAATGCTGGTGGTGTTTGTTTTCTTGAAAATATAGTACATCCTATTTCTGTTGCAAGAAAGGTAATGGATGAAACTCCTCATGTTCTACTCTCTGGAAGTGGAGCATTGAAATTTGCTCTTGATAATGGTTTTGAGGAGGAAAATTTATTGACCGAAAAAGCCTTACAGGGATGGAAAAAAATGTTGGAAAGAGAGAATAGAACTCCTGAAATTAATTGGGAAGAAAAACATAATGAACTGCATGACACCATAGGTTTATTGGCCATAAATGAAGAAAGTGATATTGCCGGCGCTTGCACTACCAGCGGATTAGCAGCAAAAATGAGGGGTAGAGTAGGGGATTCTCCCATAATTGGAGCAGGACTATATGTTGATAATGAAATTGGAGCAGCAACAGCCACCGGGATGGGTGAGTTGGTGCTTAAGACCCTGGGATCTTTTCTGGTAGTTGAATTAATGAGAAATGGAGCAAGCCCTCAACAGGCATGTGAGCAGGCGGTAAAGAGAATTGTAGATAAAGTTGCAGACCACAAAAAATATCAAATTGGTTTACTCGCCTTATCAAAAAAAGGAGAAATAGGTGCTTATAGTATTCAGCCTGGATTTAATTATGCATTATATGCAGAGGGCAAGAACCAACTTCTAAACGCTGGATCTTTTTATAAAACAACTACCAATAAATAATAAATTTAGGCTTTGCTTATCGATTCCTCGATATTTTTTGGTGCAATATTCAATATCTTAAGTATTTTATCATCTCTGCATATAAATTCTATGCTAACACTTTCAATCAGAGCTCTTGCCAATCGATAGGAAGTTGAAGTGGCCAAAAACAACCAAAATGCTGATAGAAATGGTGTTTTAACGGGAATATTTACCACAGGTCTTTTGAGGTTTTTACACTTTGCATATATAAGTAGTAAATCTCTATATGTAACAATTTCCTGGGCTCCTATATCAAAATCTTTATTATATAATTCGTCGTTTTTTATACTCTTAACCAAAATATTTATTGTATCATCTAGACCAATTGGCTGACATTTAGTGGAAAGATAAGAGGGTGCAAAAATTATGGGGAGTTTCTCCACAAGATTTTTAATGATTTCGAAAGAAGCACTACCTTTTCCTATAACAATACCTGCTCTTAAAGCAGTAAAATAATAACTGCCTTTAATTAACTCTTCTTCAACCTTTTTACGTGAGTTCATATGCTTGGAAAGTGATTTCGCATTTAAAATGCTTCCTAAATAAATCACCTGGCTAATGTTTGTCTCACTTAAATATTCTCTGAAATTAATAGCACATCTTATTTCGTTATTTTCAAAATTGGAATTTCCTGACATGGAATGAATTAGGTAATATGCTATTTCAATATCTTTTGGTAATTTATTAAGGCTGTCTTTATCCAAAAAATCTACCTCGTAAATGGTAATATTTGCGAACTCATGAATATTTAATTTTAACTTTGATTTGTTTCTTACACAGCAAATAACTTCATGACCTGCTTTTAATAATTCAGGAAGTAAATTCCTTCCAATATATCCATTTGCTCCGCTTAATAAAATTTTCATTTTTATATGTTTAGGGAATCAAAATTCCTTAAGAACTTAAAACAATAATACCAATACTATAAAGATAATGCATTTAAATTATTTACATTTGCTATGACTAATAATTATGAATACTTTTTTATTTATGAGAAAATTTACATTAGGGCTTGTTTTATTAACTCTTTTCTTATTTTCCTGTCAGTCAGGTAGTAAGCCAGAGGTTAATATAATTCCTCAACCACAGGAAATTGAAATTGGTAATGGCAGTCTTGCTCTTAGTGGCAGTTTAACCATAAATTATAGAGATGACCAGTCTATTAAAGAAATCGCCGATTATTTTACAAATTTGGCTAAGGAACAGTTTGATCTGAACTTTGTTAAATCTGATGATGATTTTACGGCAAATACTTTAAATATTTTTTACCTGGGCGACAAATCCATGTATGGTGAGGAAGGCTATAATATGATAATTAATGATAAAGGAATTAAAGTTTTTGCAGCTACCGATAAGGGTTTATTTTATGGTTTACAATCGCTTTATCAACTTATGTTAACCCATAAATCAGAAAACGGAATAATTGTTCTGACTGAACTTGAAATAAAAGATGATGCCATGTTTAAATACAGGGGAATGCATCTGGATGTGGGGCGTCATATGTTTCCAGTAGAATTTATTAAGAAGTATATCGACTTATTGGCGCTTTACAAATTCAATAATTTCCATTGGCACTTAACTGAAGATCAGGGATGGAGAATCGAAATAAAAAAGTATCCGAAACTTACAGAAATAGGTGCTTTTCGTAAGGAAACCCTTGTGGGTCATGGTGGTAAAACGCCATATGAATATGATGGAAAACCATATGGTGGATATTATACTCAGGATGAGATAAGGGAAGTTGTTAAATATGCTGCCGAGAGAAAGATAAATGTAATTCCGGAAATAGAAATGCCCGGTCATTCTTTAGCAGCTCTTGCTTCATATCCTGAACTAGCATGTAAGCCAGATAATTTTGAAGTAGCAAAACGATGGGGCGTTTTTAAAGATATTTATTGTACGAAGGAAGAAAATTTCAAATTTTTAGAGGATGTGTTAACTGAAGTAATGGACTTATTTCCTTCAAAATATATACATATTGGTGGTGATGAAGCCCCGAAAGACAGATGGAAAGAATGTGATGTTTGCCAGGCTAACATTTTAAGGGAAGGCCTAAAAGATGAACATGAATTACAAAGTTACTTTATACAAAGGATAGAGAGGTTTTTAAATGATAATGGTCGCCAGATAATCGGATGGGATGAAATACTTGAAGGAGGTATTGCTCCCAATGCAACAATTATGTCATGGCGTGGTACCGATGGAGGAATAGCCGCAGCAAAACAAAGTCATTTTGCTATAATGACTCCTGGATCTCATTGCTATTTTGATCATTATCAGGCCGATCCTGAAAATGAACCTCTGGCAATTGGAGGCTATACTACACTTGAAAAAGTATACTCATACAATCCAATACCTGATACACTTAGCCGAAAAGAATCCAGATATATTTTAGGAACACAGGCAAATGTGTGGACAGAATATATGGAAACTTCTAAGCATGTTGAATATATGGTGCTTCCTCGTATGGCAGCACTTTCAGAAGTGTGCTGGACTTATCCGATTAACAAAAACTGGGACTCTTTCAAAAGCAGAATCACTGAACATTTCAATATCTATCAAACACTGGATTATAACTATTGTGATCACCCTTTCGAAATAGAAACAGAAGAAAAATAAAATAATCACAATATGAAAAATATTAAAATTGCCATTTCCCTTATTATATTTTCGGGAATGGTTTTGTTACTAAATTCATGTAGCAATAAGAAACCAGATACCCCATTTTATAATGTAAATACATTTATACGAACAGGAGGACATGGACATACCTATCCAGGAGCTACCATGCCTTTCGGGTTTGTTCAGTTGAGCCCCGATACCCGAAAAGATAGTTGGGATGGTTGTTCAGGATACCATTATTCTGATAGTATAGTTTATGGCTTTAGTCATACCCATCTTAGTGGAACAGGAGTTGGTGATTATGGTGATGTGAGAATTTTTCCTTCCGTTGGGGAAGTTAAGACTAATGTTGTTTATGGAGATAATTATCAGGAGGGCTATGGTTCAAAGTTTATTCATGAAATGGAAGTTGCTGAACCAGGATATTATGCTACTTACCTTATCGACTCAGATATTTATGCTTCGTTCACAGTAGGTACCCATAGTGGTTTTCATAAATATATGTTCCCAAAATCAAATGAGTCGCACATTCTTCTCGATCTGATAGAAAGTGTTACCAGTGAGAGAATAAACGGAGCCAAAATCGAAATCATCAATGATAGTACAATTGCTGGTTTTCGTAATACTAGTGGTTGGGCAAATAATCAGCATCTTTTCTTTTATGCTAAATTTTCAAAAGCATTTACCTCCTGGGGAATAGAGAATAATGGAATAAGGGAAGACAATAAAAAACATGCTGAAGGTGATAGCTTAAAAGCCTGGTTTAATTTCAAAACGTCTGCAAAAGAAATTGTATACCTTAAAGTTGGTATATCAGCAGTTGACATTGAAGGGGCTAGAAATAATCTTGAAAATGAGATTCCCGACTGGGATTTTAAAAATAACAGAAAAATGGCAAAAGAAGCCTGGGAAAATCAGTTGGATAAGATAGAAGTATTTGGCAATAGAGATGATAAAGAAATATTCTATTCGGCTTTATATCACTCATTTGTAGCTCCTAATTTAAGTTCTGATGTGGATGGAAGATATCGCGCACACAACAATAAAATTTATGAAAATTCGGATATGAAAATGCATACAGTATTTTCATTATGGGATACATTTCGAGCCTTACATCCTTTATTTACAATAGTTCAGCAGGATAAAACCAATGATTTAATAAATTCTATGTTGGAAATGTATTCGCATGATGGTTTACTACCGGTTTGGGAACTTGCAGCCTGCGAAACCAATTGTATGATTGGATATAATGCTGTTCCGGTAATTGCAGATGCCTATGTAAAAGGAATTAGAGGATACGACCCTCAAATTGCTCTGGAGGCAATGGTAGCTTCTGCGAATTCAGGAAAATTCGGATTGGAGTATTATTATGATAAAGGATATATACCTGCAAATAAGGAAGGTGAATCTGTTTCTAAAACATTGGAATATGCCTATGATGATTGGTGTATAGCAGAGATGGCAAAACTTGTGGGAAATGAAGAAATTTATAATGAGTTTATAGAAAGAGCACAATACTATAAAAATATTTATGACAGGAGTACCGGCTTTTTCAGAGGTAAAAGTAATGGACGTTTTGTTCATCCTTTCGATCCGACAGAGGTAAATTTTATGCTAACTGAAGCCAATACATGGCAGTATAACTTTTTTGTACCCCAGGATATAAATACACATATTGATTTATTGGGTGGAGATATAAACTATGAAGCAAAACTGGATAGTTTGTTCACCACAAAACAATCTCTTAGCGGAAGACATCAATCAGATATTACCGGTTTGATTGGTCAGTATGCTCATGGAAATGAACCAAGTCATCATATGGCATATTTGTATAATTATGTTGGCAAACCCTGGAAGACACAGAAAATTGTTCGCCAGATAATGTCGGAACTTTATTCAAATAAACCCGATGGATTAGCAGGTAATGAAGATTGTGGTCAAATGTCGGCCTGGTATGTTTTAAGTTCCATGGGTTTTTATCCTGTAAGCCCAGGAACCGACAAGTATGCCTTAGGATCCCCGGTTTTTGATAGTATTAAAATTAATCTGGAGAATGGAAATGTTTTCAAAATTATTGTAGAGAATAACTCTGAAGAAAATATTTATATTCAGTCAGTTACTTATAATAAGGAATTGTATTTCAGGTCATTTATTACTGATAAAATGTTAGTGGATGGTGGCACATTAAAGATGATTATGGGACCTGACCCAAATATGGAATGGGGATTGCTTCCTGAAAACAGACCTTATCAAAAAATTGTAGATAATTTGATTATACCTATCCCTTCATTTTCATATTACGCAAAAACTTTTGAGAATGATATTGATGTTGAAGTATTGAAATTTAATACTGAAGATATTATTTATGTAAAACAAAACTCATCTGCTTACAAGCAATATAATGAAAAATTTACTATTGATAAAACAACCGAATTTATTGCCTATGCTGAAAATGCAGGAAGAAATAGTTTTAAAGAGCAATCCAAACTAATTAAAATTCCTGCCGGACGAAAGATTACTTTGAATACCAATTATAGTTCACAATATTCCGCAGGTGGAAATATTGCATTAATAAATATGTTGCGAGGTGGTCAGGATTTCAAAACCGGTGACTGGCAGGGATATCATGCTGTTGATGTAAATGCTGTGGTTGATATTGGAGTTAAAACAAAAGTTAAAGAAATAGGAATGGGCTTTCTGCAGGATATAAATTCCTGGATATTTATGCCAGAATATGTTATTATTGAGGTGTCTGCTGATGGTAAGAACTTTGATAAAATAGGAAAGATTGAGAATACTGTTGATGTCAGAAAAAGTGGTGGTATAGTCAAAGATTTTAGTATAAAACTAAAAAAACCACAAAGAATAAAATATATAAGGGTATTTGCAAAGAACCTTGAGAAATGCCCTGAGTGGCATAAAGGAGCTGGCGGAGAGACATGGCTTTTTACAGATGAAATATGGTTTAAATAAAAAAAGGCTCTCTATTTTGAGAGCCTTTTATTTATCCTTTAGTTGCAATTTGTTCCAATTTCTCAGCATCCAGAATTTTTAGATCTCCATTTTCAAATTCCAAAAGTTTTTCTTCTTCAAACGATTTCAATAATTTTTTTGCTGAATCCCGGCTTATACCTGTTAACTCAGCAATGTCATTAATGCTGAGTTTTAAACGAGGGCCACTTTCGCAATAAATTTCCTTACTTATTAAACTTATTGTTTCTGCCAGTTTGCCCGTATTTTGTTTAGTAGCCATACTGTGCAGTTTGTTTACTATTTCTAATAAAAATGAATTTAAATTTTTGAAATATTCAAAGGAAAATTTGGCATTATTCTGAAGAATTTCTTTTATTACTTCTTCTTCTATAAAGCAAATCTGGCAGTTACCCATTGCTTTTAAAGAAAAATGATATTTATTATCGGTAAAAATTCCCGGTGATATATAAAATTCACAAGGGCGTATGATCTTTACCGTAAGGTCTTTATGCTTGCTGTCTTCTAAATATAGTTTTGCAAAACCCGATTTTAGATATACTATATGACTACTTACAGTACCGGTTTTTTGAATTAGTTCTCCATCAAAAAAATGAACAGTATTTTTACCCGAACTGAACAAAGATTTCTGAGCATCACTCAAATACTTTATCAGAAAGGATGAATTATTGCAATTTTGGCAATCAAGAAAGTTTTTATTCTTTAAGTCCACGTTTTTTTCTACAAATATATATTAAAATTAATATTACATAAATTAGATTGTTTATGACATTTATAATAATTTTACCTACATAAAATTATAGGAAATGAAAAAAATCTTCTTAATATTATTCCCATTAATTGCCTTTTTATTTCTATCTGTTTTCTATTATGAATCAAATGATGCTGAAGTTGAACAGTTTAAAGAGTATCCTAACAATTGGTTTCAGGCTCAGAGGGCTTATCCATTTAAAAGCATTAATCATAAACAATATTTAAAAGCTATTGATCAAGCAAAATTGATGTTATCGGAAAAATCGGGAAATAATGCCAGTTGGGAATTTGCCGGACCAGAAAATTTAGAAGGCAGAATAACTGATATTGAATTACTTCCGGGAAATTCGCAAACCATTTTTATAGCTTCGGCTGCTGGAGGTATTTTTAAAACAACAAATTCTGGCATCACCTGGATTCCGGTTTTTGATTCTGAATCTAGTCTGTCAATAGGTGATATTGCAATTTCACAGTCGAATCCTGAAGTTATTTATGTTGGAACTGGCGAGGCAAATGCAGGTGGTGGATCTTTAGCATACGACGGAACAGGAATATTTAAGTCGATTGACGGAGGAACTAACTGGATTTCTATAGGGCTTGAAAATAGCGGCTCCATTGGCAGAATGCAGGTGCACCCTGATAACCCTGAAGTATTATATGTGGCTGCTATGGGCAGACTTTTCTCAGATGGAAGTCAGGGAGGAATCTACAAAACCACAGATGGTGGAATGAGTTGGGAACAAAAACTTTTTATAAGTGATTCCACAGGAGCTATTGATGTGGTAATTAATCCTGATAATCCTGAAGTTGTCTACGCAGCCATGTGGGAGAGAGTGAGGCGCCCGGGTAGAAGAAGTTATGGTGGCCCTACTTCAGGAATTTATAAATCTGTTGATGGAGGGGAAAACTGGACAGAACTTACAAATGGTTTACCATTATTGTCCTCAGAAAAGGGAAGAATAGGTATAGATATTTCTGAATCTAATACCGATGTTTTATATGCAGTTTATGCTGATAGCATTGGCTATTTTCAGGGAATGTATAAAACCTTAAATGCCGGTGATTCATGGCTAAATATTAGTAATGGTATAGATAGCGATGCCTATGCTTCCTATGGTTGGTGGTTTGGTAGAGTTGAAGTTGATCCTACGGATCATAACACTGCTTATTTGATTGGTTTTTATCCATATAAAACATCAAATGGAGGTAGTAGTTGGAATAATATTGCTACATGGATAGTTCATGTTGATCAGCATGCAGTGGCTATCGATCCCATGGCTAACAATAAAGTATTTCTTGGAAATGATGGTGGCTTTTATACATCTCAAAATGGAGGACTTTCCTGGCAATGGAATGAGAAATTGCCCATAACTCAATTTTATACTTGTGAAGTAGATGAGCAGTTTCCCGAACGAATTTATGGCGGTACACAGGACAATGGAACAAACCGAACTATGACCGGAGATTTTGATGACTGGGAGTCCATTTACGGTGGAGATGGATTCAGAGTTTTAGTTGACCCCATCGATAATAATTATGTTTATGCTGAATATCAATATGGGGGATTGGGCAGGTCCACCAATGGAGGGAATAGTTTTAGCGGAGCTACAAATGGCATAAGTGGTTATAATAGGTTTAACTGGAATAGCCCTTTGGCATTTGATCCACAAAATCCTGCAACACTCTATTTTGGAAGTCAGAAATTGTATAAATCAGTCAATCATGCCCAATCATGGACAGCCATTAGTGGTGATCTTACAGAAGGATTGGGCGATGGTAATATCGCTTTCAACACCTTAACTACTGTATCTGTTTCTCCATTCAATTCTGATCTTATTTATACAGGTAGTGATGACGGTTCAGTTTATTTTACACCAGATGGTGGCGATTCCTGGACGAAGATTTCAGATGATCTTCCTGACAGATGGATAACTTCTGTGGCTACCGATCCATATTTAATTAATAAGGTTTATGTAACACTAAGTGGATATAGATGGGATGAATATCAACCTCATGTTTTGATGTCAGATGATTATGGATATTCATGGATAGACATTTCATCAAATCTTCCTGAGGCACCTGTAAACGAAATAATTATTGATCCTGAAAAAGAAGGATTTTTATATGTTGCAACAGATCTGGGTGTATTTTATTCAGAGAATAATGGTGACTCATGGATGCCTGCCGGGGATGGTATGCCATTAATAGTAGTCACTGATTTAAGATTACATAATCCCAGCAGGACTCTAATTGCAGCAACTTTCGGACGTGGTATGTACAAAATGGATTTATCAATATTAACAAGTTTGGGAAATAAAAATACATTAAATGATGACCAGATAAACTGCTATCCCAATCCGTTTTCTACATTAATTAATATTGAATTGAAAGATGAGTTTGCCAACAAATCCAGAGTGGAAATAATTAATTCTAAAGGGCAAATGGTGAAAACAATTAATTCAACTAAGAATAATAAACTGCTTTGGGATGGAACAAATGAAAATGGTGAAATTCAGGAAGCGGGGATTTATTTTATACGAATTACTAGTAATAATAAAACTATTATTCGTAAAATAATTAAGTCCAAATAGATACTATAGTTTTTCTATTACGTCCATGATTTTGAAAATCAAGTCTTTGTTTTTTTCAAAATGTGATTTATCGGCAATAATTGACTCTTCTGACTGAACAAAATCTCCTTCACTAATATCTGAACGGCAATTTTCAAACATTAAATCTATGTTTTCAGGTTTTATTTCCAAATGAAATTGAAGAGCAAATACCCTGTTTTTGAATGAAAATGCCTGATTAGCTGTAGCATCAGATGTGAATAATTTATCACATCCCCTGGGCACATCATAGGTGTCGCCATGCCAGTGAAAAGCAGTGAATTTATCAGGTAATACATCGAATAGCGGACTGTCAGTTGATTGGTTTTTACTAACATCAAACCAGCCAATTTCCTTTTCAGTGTTTTTATAAACTTTCTCGCCCATAGCATCGGCAATAAGTTGAGAACCCAAACATATACCAAGTACTTTTTTTCTTTTGTCAATCATATCTGATATATAGTCTTTTTCCTCCCTTAACCAAGAGTATTTGTCTTCATCATTTATACTCATTGGCCCGCCCATAATTATTAATAAGTCAATATTAGTTGGAAAGGGAATAGTAAATGCCATGTCGAAATTAGTATAAGTTAATGTATGACCTTTTGATATTGCCCAATCAGCAATAAATCCGGGAGTTTCAAAGTAGGCATGTTGTAGTATATGTATTTTCATTTTTTTGTATTTATTCTTTAATTTGAAACTTTAAGTGATGAATTCAAAAATTAAAATTATTTCTACAAAATTAGATATAACTTTGCATCATGAAGAAAAAATTATTCGGATTAACTAAATCACAACTGCAAGAAATTGTAAAAGGCCTTGGTTTACCATCTTTTACGGTTAGTCAGATTACAAATTGGCTTTACAAGAATCATATTACCAGCATCGACGAAATGACAAATTTGTCGAAGAAGGCAAGGTAATTATTAAATAAAGATTATATCGTAGGTCTTGAAGAACCAACTAAAGTAAGTACATCCGTTGATGGAACGAAAAAGTACCTCTTCAAGATAGAGGATGGTAGGTTTATTGAGGCCGCTTATATTCCTGAAGAAAACCGCAAAACTTTATGTGTTTCTTCACAGGTTGGCTGTAAGATGGGCTGTAAGTTTTGTGCCACAGGTAAGCAGGGATTTCAGGCTCATTTAACCACCAATCAAATTGTTAATCAGTTGAGAAGCATAGCTGAATTTGAAAGTGTTAGCAATATTGTTTTTATGGGAATGGGGGAGCCATTGGATAATCTCGATAATGTTATGAATACATTAGAAATCCTTACTTCAGAATGGGGATATGAGTGGAGTCCTAAAAGAGTTAATGTTTCTACAATAGGTGTTATTCCATCAATGAAACATTTTCTGGAGCATTCCAATTGTCATCTGGCCTTAAGTCTGCATAACCCTTTTGATGATGAAAGGTCTGCTATTATGCCGGTAAATAATAAATATCATATACAGGAAATCATTGACGAAATACGTAAACACGATTTCGGAAGGCAGAGGCGAGTTTCTTTTGAGTATATTGTTTTCCATGGGATGAATGATACTCCGAGGCATGTTAAGGAACTGGCGCGTTTGCTAAACGGAATGCGTTGCAGGATAAATTTAATACGCTGGCATAATATACCAGGAGCTGATTTTGTGGGGACCAATGAAAAGCGTCTTATAGAATTTCAGAATGAGTTAAAGGCAAAAGGCATAGTAACTACCATTAGGGCCTCACGAGGGCAGGATATTGATGCTGCATGCGGACTACTTTCAACCAAAGAATTATTGAAGAATAAAAAGAATTAATATTTAATAAAATGGGATCAGTAAAATCATTTGCAAGCGATAATTGGTCGGGGGTTAGCCCCGAAGTTATGCAGGCTTTACAAAAAGCCAATGCGGGTCATAATCAGGCTTATGGAGAGCTTGAAGATCCTTTTATGATAGCAGCGGAAAAGAAATTTAAAGAACATTTCGGCCCTCATATAGCATTATTTTTTGTTTATAATGGCACGGCTGCAAATGTACTTGGGGTATCTCATTTAATGAATTCATACCATGCTATTGTTGCAGCGCATACAGCACATTTAAATGAAGATGAATGTGCTGCGCCAGAGAAGTTTATAGGTACCAAAGTACTGGAAATTGATACTGCTAATGGTAAAATTACACCAGATCAGGTGGAACCATTTCTCATGAGTATAGGCTTTCAACACCATCCTCAACCAAGGGTAATTTCAATTTCTCAGGTAACTGAGATGGGAACTGTTTATACTCCTGATGAAATAAAAACTCTTGCTGATTACGCCCATAGTAAGAATATGTTTTTACATCTCGATGGGGCCCGAATTGCTAATGCTGCTGTATCACTGGAAGTGGATTTCAAAACTATGATTACAGATACAGGTGTTGATGTGATTTCTTTTGGAGGTACAAAAAACGGATTGATGTTTGGCGAAGCAGTGGTTTTCCTGAATAAAGATCTGGCAATAGATTTTGAATATCGCAGAAAGCAAGGCATGCAATTGCATTCCAAAATGAGGTTTATTGCTTCTCAGTTTGAAACTTACCTTACTAATGATTTGTGGAAGAATAATGCTACCCACTCAAATAATATGGCTAAGTTGCTGGAATCAGAAATAAAAACTATTTCAAAACTGGAACTTTCTCAGGAGGTTAAAGCAAATGGCGTTTTTGTTTATATGCCCAAAGAAATTATTGAAAAAGTACAGGAAAAATATTTTTTCCATATCTGGAATGAAAGCCCTAAAGGAAAAGACAATTATAAGGAAGTACGTTTAATGTGTTCCTGGGATACAAGTGTCGAGGATATAAATGGATTTATAGATGCAGTAAAAATTGCAATTACTTAAAAATTATTTTGGTTATTCCGGCTCCACCCATATCAAGTGAAGCATCCCCAAAATACTGAATTTCATCAACCGACTGTAAATACTCTCTGATAATAGGACGTAGAATACCGTTTCCTTTGCCGTGTAAAACACTCACTTCCTTTATGCTTAATATCATGGCATCGTCAATATAGCGCTGTAAATCGGCAAGGGCCTCATCAACTCTTTTACCTCTAACATCAAGCGAAAGTTTGAAATTGGCTGCCTTTTTGTTAATGTCGCTTACTATTCCCGAATAAGAACTCCTATGTTGTTTTGTTTTTGGTTTTGGGCTTTGAGTTCTTTCAAGTTTTGAGTAACGTGTTTTCAGGATTACTTCATTAACATTTAAAGTAACATCATCTCCGGAAATTGAAGTTAATACACCAGAAATATCAGTATTTTTAACTTTTACAAAATCCCCTATATTAGGCTTTCCACTAAGATCTTCTTTTTTTTCTACGGGCTTTTGAACATCTAATTTCTTTTCCTTTTTTAAAGATTTTTTCTTTTCGCGAAGTTTTGGTTGAGGTTCTTTTTCCTCCTGCGCGATTTTGGATTTGTAATCTTCAAGTTCTTCCCTGATATCCTTAGTTTTGCTTTTTTCTGCCTGGGCTTCTTTTATTTCCCTGATGGTTTTTTCAACAGCCTTATTGGAGTTTTCAATTATTCTTTGTGCTTCTTCTTTGGCCTCCTTTATAATTTGTTTTTTAGATTTTTCCAGATTTTCAAGTAGTTCGGTGTATTTTTCTACTGTTTTGGAAAGTTCATCGTCAGCAGATTCAACTTTTTGCTTCTGCCTCTGAAGCATAATTTTGTCAGTTTCCAATTGCTGTAATTGCTGATCAAATCTGATATGCTTGCCACCGCTTTTCTTTTTTGCCCTGTTTAGTACATAGTTAGGAAAACCTATTTTTTTTGCAATCTCAAAGGCAAATGAACTACCTGGTTTTCCTATTTGAAGTTTAAATAGAGGCTGCATCTCTTTTGAATCGAATAGCATGGCACCATTAAGAAGTCCCTCCTGTTTGTCAGCGGCCAGTTTTAAATTGGAATAGTGAGTTGTTATAAGTCCATAGGCACCTTTCTTGTTCAACTGCTCCAAGGTTGCCTCTGCTATTGATCCTCCCAGTTGAGGTTCCGTTCCTGTTCCAAACTCATCTATCATAAACAGAGTTTCTGAGTTTGCATTTTTCAGGAAATGCTTCATGTTCAGCAAATGCGAACTATAAGTACTCAGATCATTTTCCAGAGATTGTTCATCACCAATATCTATAAACAAATTTTTAAAAACCCTCATTTCACTATTTGGTGATACGGGAACAGGCAGTCCGCATTGAAACATATATTGCAAAAGCCCTGTAGTTTTTAAACAAACCGACTTACCTCCCGCATTGGGTCCGCTTATCAAAAGTATTCTTCTATTTGCATCTAAATTTATATCGAGAGGAACTATTTCCTTATCAGCTTTTTTTAAAGTAAGCCATAGTAAAGGGTGTTTAGCATCTTTAATGTCGAAACTTTCATCTACCGAAAAAGTAGGGATAGTTGCGCTTATATATCTGGAAAACAAGGCTTTGGCACGAATAAAATCGATAATGCCAAGAAAGTGGTAGGAAGAAATCAGTTCACTAATATATGGCCTTAGGTCATCAGTAAATTCCAGAAGTATTTTAATAATCTCCCTTCTTTCTTCATTTTCCAGTTCTCTTATTTGGTTGCTGAGTTCAAATGATCCTGCGGGTTCCACAAAAACTGTTTGTCCACTGGCCGATTCATCATGAATAAATCCGCCAATGGCCCTTTTGTCGGAGGCTCTCATGGGAATGACGGTACGACCATTACGTATTGTCATATCCGTATTCTCCGGAACCCAGCCTGATTTTTTTGCCTTTTCGAAAGCCTTTTTAGTTTCTTTCAGTACCAGCCTGCTTTTGGCATTTATTTTATTCCTTATTTCTCGTAAATTCGGAGATGCATTGTCTCTGATTTCACCTTTATCATCGATAATATTTTCGCTTACTTTCAATAAGTTTTCCGGAATATAAACTCTTTCACAAAGTTTCTTTAATTCAGGATATTCTTCTTCTTCAGTATTTTTGAAATACTTAATTATATCTCGTATTACAATTAATGACGACTTTAGGTCGAATAATTTTTCCTGTTCTATATAAGTTCCCTGTGTTTTGAGTCTGACCAACTCCTGCCTTAAGTCGAAATAATTATTTGAAGGAAATGATTCGCCAAAAGAAAGGATATGCATAAACTCCTCTGTTTGTATCAATAGGGTTTTTATGATATCCTCCTTTGAGGAAAACCTGATTTTATCCACAAACAGTTTACCCATAGGGCTAATGCAGTTATCTGCAATATGCTCACGGATAGTATCGAAGCCAAGTTTATGCTCAAAATTTTTAGGATAAATCATGGCGCAAATTTAGGGAAATTAATGCTTAATCTGTATTTATGTATTATGAGTTTGACTGCCGGCTTGACTGCCGTAAAAATTAGTTTAAAGGCAGTAATGAAATGTAGGCACGGTTATGGAGTTATTGGTGTGATGGAGTAATGGAAAGTGAATAATTAAAAATTAAGATAGGAGATTTCTCCTCATGTCATTCATTTCATTACAGAAAATCGTCCAAATGACATCAACACGCTGTTAATCTGTCATTTCGATCGAGGAGGAACGACGAGGGAGAAATCTCCTAAAGTGAATAGATAATGGGTAATTGACAATTGATAGTGAATTGTTCATGCTAACCTAAGTTAGGAATTGTGATAATCGCAAACTTAATAACTCCAGGAAATTCCTATTTCTTCTTTTCCTTTTTCTTAAACAGATTTCTGAAAAACTTCTTTATACCTTTTTCTTCTTTCTTTTCAGCCTGTGGCTTTTCATTTTTTCTGATTGTACTATCAGCACTCATTTCTGAAGTTTCATTAAAAAGCCTTTTCATAGCACCTAAAAAGCCTTTTTCTCTAAACGGCTCACATTCTGTCTTTGTGGTGATTTCCTCACTTAAACTGAAACTACTTAGGTATTTATTTTTTAGTTTGTTTTGTTTTTCGATTTTATATATAATTTCTCCTGAAATTGGTAATGCTAGGGCAGAGCCGCTTCCCAGCCCGCTGCTAAAATGAAGTTTTGGTGAACTGGCACCTACCCATGTTCCTATTACAATATCTGGTGTGTAGGATAAAAACCAGGCATCACTGTAGTTTTGTGCTGTTCCGGTTTTACCTGCTAAATCGGCTTTTATACCGTAAGTGTTTCTTATGCGGGTTCCAGTACCCTGATTAATAGCCAGAGTAAGCATATTTGTTATCTGTTCACAAACTTCCGATGAGATGACCTTTTCCTTTTGTACATCTTCATTTAAGTAAATGATATTGTCATCTGAATCGGTTATTTTTTCTATCATTACCAAATCATCGGGCAAATATCCTCCATTGGCAAAAGCACTATATGCTTTTACTACATCATAAAGTGAGGCATCGATTGTTCCTAGTGCCATTGCTGGAGTTTCCTCAAAAGGAGCATCTAAACCCACTCTTCTGCATAAATCGGCCACATTTTTATGTCCGGTGTTAAAATACAAATCAACTGTTGGAAGGTTCATGGAGTGGGAGAGGGCATACCACATTGCTACCTTTATATTTTCGTCACTGCTATGGTCATAATTTTCGGGCTTCCATTCCTCATATCCTTCATAATTCTTTTGATAATTGTCGAGATAGTCGCATGGTGAGTTCCCATTTTCCATAGCCGCAGCATATATAAATGGCTTAACGGTAGAGGCCATTTGACGTTTTGACAGAACTAAATCGTAGGGGAGGAAGCGGAAGTTATTTCCTCCTCTCCATACCAATACTGCAGCATTATTTGGATTTACAGCAAGAACTGATGCATTTAGCATTTTATAATAATGCCAAATACTGTCTACCTTGCTTATTTCGAGAGTTTTCATTCCCTCATTTGTAAATACTTCGCGCCTCGCTACTTCTTGCCATTTATCATTATCGATAAGTTCTTTATGTTCTTTTTTTAACCACTTTTTTTTGAAATTCCTGTATTTAAGTTGTTTATCAAGTAAAGCCTGCATCTTCTTTATTTGCCTGTCGGCAGAAGCATTGGTGATTTTCTGAAGTTCAATGTCCATAGTAGTATATATACTTAATCCATCTTTATTTATGTCGTATGAAGCCCCTCTTGTTTTGTTTATTTTGTCAATAATATCCGTAGCTCTTTTTTTTACCTGATATACAAAATATGCTGTTTGAGAATCGAGTTTATAGTTAGTGTATTTTAATTCGATCTTTGTTTTTTTAAGGCTGTCAGATTCATTTTCAGATAAATATTTTTGCTGATGCATTAACTCCAAAACCTGATTTCTTCTTTTGAGAGCATGGTCCGGATTAGTTCTGGGATTATAATATGAATTGGCTTTAAGCATTCCTACAAGAGTAGCCGACTCCTGTATATTAAGATTTTTGGCATTTTTATCAAAATATCTCTTAGCCGCGGCTTCAACACCATAAACTTCTTCCCCAAAGGGAACGGAGTTAAAATAAAGTAACAGTATTTCCTCTTTGGAAAACACATTTTCCATTCTGCTTGCAATTATGGCTTCTTTTAATTTACTCACAGGCATTGAAAGTATGCTGTGATAATTTCTGCCATAGAGGTTTTTCACCAATTGCTGGGTAATTGTACTTCCGCCACCTGAACTTCTGTCGCCAAGTAAGATTGTCTTGAAAAACACTCTTAAATAACTTCTGCTATCTATTCCTTTATGCTCGAAAAACCTTTTATCCTCTGTAGCCACCAAGGCGTTTACCATATGTTGAGGTAATTCTTCCCAATTAATGTTGGTACGATTTTCAGCAAAATATTTACCTATAAGGCTACCATCTGAGGATAAAACCAGTGATGCCTCTTCATTTGATATTTTCTCCAGTTCCGACTTATCTGGCAAAGGCCCGAATACACCAATAAATACAGAGCCAAAGAACAGGGCAATTAGTAAAACAACAATGATTAAAATTGTAAGTGTTATTTTAAAGATACGTTTAATTTGCATTTTCAATAAATATCCAGAATTAGGAACGATTAACTATAAATTTTCGTATTTAAAAATACTTAATTACTCTTAAACAGTTTACTAAGATAGAAAAAGCCACCTGATCACTGACCAGATGGCTTTTAATTTTTGTCAGAACAATTCTAATGTTCTGTATAATCCATTTCTGCAAGACGCTTATAATAATTATAACGCCACTGAGCATTTTTCAATGCCATCTTTTGCAGTTCTCTTGCTCTTTCAGGGAATGATTTCTTAAGAGTTAAGAAACGCACCTCCATATCGAGGAAGTTTTGGAATTTACTCCAGTCAGGCTCTTTTGAATCCAGTTGGAAAGGATTCTTTCCTTCTAGTTCCAATTGAGGGTTATAACGGTACATCGACCAGTATCCTGATTGAACAGCATATTTCTCCTCTGCTTGTGATTCTTTCATAGTATTTTTCAAACCATGAGCGATACAAGGTGAGTAAGCAATAATTAATGAAGGTCCGGGGAAGGCTTCTGCTTCTTTCAGTGCTTTGAAATACTGCGCCATATTACCTCCCATTGCTACCTGAGCAACATATACATAACCATAAGTCATTGCAATGGCTCCAAGGTCTTTTTTGCGAACTTCCTTACCTGATGTTGCAAACTTAGCAACTGAAGAAGTTTGACTCGCTTTTGATGATTGTCCACCAGTGTTTGAATAAACCTCAGTATCCATTACCAGAATGTTAACATCTTCACCAGAAGCAATAACGTGGTCGAGGCCACCGAAACCGATGTCGTATGCCCAACCGTCACCACCGAATATCCAAACCGATTTTTTAACAAAATACTGCTCTAATCCCAGAAGTTCTTTTGAAAGATCATCAGTTTTACCCTTAAGTACGGCACTTAACTTTTTCGATGCTTCGATTGATGCTTCGCCGTCTTCTTTAGTGTCTATCCATTCCTGGAATGCTGACTTAGTTTCAGCATCAATTCCGTTGGAAAGAGCGTTTGTCATTAAGCGTTCAATTCTGTCGCGCATTTGACGAACACCTGTTGACATACCTAAACCATATTCTGCATTATCTTCAAATAATGAGTTAGCCCAGGCTGGTCCTTTACCTTCTTCATTTGTAGTATAAGGAGTTGAAGGAGCACTACCGCCATAAATTGAAGAACAACCTGTGGCATTGGCAATCATCATTCTTTCTCCATATAATGTTGTGGCTGCCTGAATGTATGGTGTTTCACCACAACCGGCACAAGCACCTGAAAACTCAAACAAACTAGGAGCAAACTGAGCATCCTTAAAGGATCCGAATTTATTAACAACATCTTTCTTAAAGGAAATATTATTAACCATATGATCCCAGTTTTCAGCTTCTTTCATCTGACTGTCAAGTGGTTTCATGATAAGTGATTTTTCCTTAGAAGGACAAACAACGGCACAACTACCACAGCCTGTACAGTCTAAAGCACTAACCTGAATACGATATTTATATCCTTTTTGTTTTCCTTTGGCATCAATAAGTTTAATGTCGGCAGGTAAAACTTTCTCTTCATTTTCGTCAACCAGGAATGGTCTGATAACAGCGTGAGGACATACGTAAGCACATTGGTTACACTGTATACAATTGTCGGGTTGCCATTCTGGAACATCAACTGCAATACCTCTTTTCTCAAATGCTGCAGTACCAGGAGGGAATGAGCCATCTTCTCTTCCAAGGAATGCGCTTACAGGTAAATCATCACCTTTAAGTGCTTCAATAGGACGAACTACATCTTTGATGAATGCAGGTAGATTAGAATTATCTACTTGTTTTATTTCACCATCCAGTTTAGACCATTCTGCCGGAACTTCAATTTGTTTAACATTACCACCTTTATCTACAGCAGCGAAGTTCATATTAACGATTTCTTCTCCTTTATTACCATAAGTCTTCTTGATAAAAAGCTTCATTTGCTCTTCAGCATCTTCATAAGGAATAACCTCAGCAACTTTAAAGAAAGCGGCCTGCATAATTGTATTGGTTCTATTTCCAAGTCCGATTTCTACAGCCTCTTTGGTTGCATTTATGGTATAGAATTTAATATCATTATCTGCCATAAACTTCTTCATGTGGTCAGGTAAACGACGTTTTGTTTCTTCCTCATCCCAAATACTGTTTAAGAGGAATGTGCCACCTTTTTTCATGCCTTTAAGCATATCATATTTAGTAAGATATGCAGGAACGTGACAAGCCACAAAATCGGGTGTTCCAACAAGATAAGTAGAGCGAATAGGACTGTCACCGAAACGAAGGTGAGACACAGTTATACCTCCTGATTTCTTGGAGTCGTATGCAAAATAAGCCTGTGCATATTTATCAGTTGATTCACCAATTATTTTAATGGAGTTTTTGTTTGCTCCTACAGTACCATCAGCACCTAAGCCATAGAATTTTGCTTCGAAAGTACCTTTATCAGAAATACTAACTTCTGGTAATAAAGGTAGCGATTTGAAAGTAACATCATCAACTATACCAACAGTAAATCTGTTTTTCGGCTCACTTAATTTCAGGTTTTCGTAAACAGAAATAATATGGGCAGGAGTAGTATCTTTTGAGCTTAATCCATAGCGTCCACCAACTATTAATGGCTTATTTTCTTTATCATAGAAAATATCTTTTACATCCAGATATAGAGGTTCTCCATTTGCTCCCGGCTCTTTAGTGCGATCTAAAACAGCAATTCTCTTAACTGTTTTTGGCATCACTTTCAAGAAATATTTTTCTGAAAATGTACGATAGAGATGCACTGATACCAATCCAACTTTTTCGCCATTATTATTAAGATAGTCAACAGTTTCGCGGATTGTTTCAGTAACTGAGCCCATTGCAATAATAATATTTTCAGCATCATCAGCACCATAATAAGTAAATGGGTGATATTCGCGGCCTGTTAACTTTTTAATTTCCTGCATATATTCTTCAACCAAATCAGGAATAGGATCATAAAAACGGTTGGAAGCTTCGCGAGCCTGGAAATATATGTCAGGATTCTGAGCAGTACCTCTTGTTACAGGGTGCTCAGGATTTAGAGCGTTGTCGCGGAATTTCTGAACATCTTCCCAAGGGAATAAATGCTCCAGATCCTGATGCTCGAAATATTCTACTTTTTGTATCTCGTGTGATGTCCGGAAACCATCAAACATATGTAGGAAAGGAATTCTGGAACGAAGGCTCACTAAGTGTGAAATAGGAGCGATATCCATAATTTCCTGAACACTGCCTGTAGCTAAAATTGCAAATCCTGTATGACGAGTACTCATAACGTCGCTGTGGTCTCCAAAAATTGAAAGTGCCTGAGCGGCTAAACTACGTGCACTTACGTGGAAAACTGCAGGTAGAAGTTCACCTGAAATTTTATACATATTTGGTATCATCAACAGCAATCCTTGTGATGCTGTAAATGTAGTTGTAAGAGCACCTGACTGCAGTGAGCCGTGAACAGCACCTGCTGCACCACCTTCAGATTGCATTTCCACAACTTTTACTTGTTCCCCAAAAATATTTTTTCTTCCGAATGATGACCATTCGTCAACATATTCGGCCATGGTAGATGATGGAGTAATAGGATAAATAGCTGCTACTTCACTAAACATATAAGCTACATGAGCTGCTGCATAGTTTCCATCACATGTTATAAACTTTTTATTATTGCTCATAATCAAGTTATTTTGATTGATTAGTACTGTTTACCTAAGTTAAAATTAGGTCGTGCAAAAGTACCCATTTTGGGTCAAAAACTTATGGCCTAATTGTTAAATATATAGCAGAATCATTAATTTAAAATGATTATAAATTCGGATTAGTTTCGAATTATGGGTTTTTATAGTAATTTTACAGCAAAATTAATAAACATATATATCATGGATCTAAAGACAAAATATCTGGGATTAGAACTTAAAAACCCTATTATAATAGGAGCCAGCAATTTAGTTGCTGATATCGAAATGTTGAAGAAGTTAGAAGCAGCAGGAGCGTCTGCTATCGTTTATAAATCTCTTTTTGAGGAACAAATTCAGTTGGAAAACCTTGAAATGCATGAATTACAAAATGAGTATGAAGAGCGTTATGGAGAAAGCACTTCTATGTTCCAAAGCGATCTATATGAGGCTAGTCCGAATGAGTTTCTTATGAACTTCAAAGAAGCAAAAGCAGCCCTGAATATTCCATTAATTGCAAGTTTAAATGCTGTTAACGACGATACCTGGTATGAATGGGCAAAGAAACTTGAAGAAGCTGGGGCAGATGCTCTGGAATTGAATTTTTACAATAACCCCAGAGAATTTGAAATGGAAGGTAGATCCATTATTCAGGAGGAGTTAGATGTAATAGAAGGTGTTAAAAAAGCAGTAAGTATACCTGTTAGTGTAAAACTTAGTCCTTTTTATACTAATCCACTTTATGTTATTAATGAAATGGATAAAAGGGGAACTGATGGATTTGTTTTATTTAATAAGCTTTTCCAGCCTGATATTAATATTGAAACTGAAGAAATGACTTTCCCTTATAATTTATCAACTGAGCATGATAGCAGGTTACCACTGAGGTATGCAGGATTACTATATGATAATATAAAAGGAGATATTTGTGCAAACAGAGGAGTTTTTACCGGAGGTGATGTAGTTAAGATGATTTTGGCAGGAGCAGATGTTGTAGAAGTTGTAAGTACTGTTTATAAGCATGGTCCTCAGCAAATAACCAAAATGCTTGAAGATATGGAAATATGGATGGCAAACCGCGAATATTCCAGTTTAGAAGAGTTCAGAGGAAATATGTCGAAGAAGAATATTAAAGATCCATTTGCTTACCGCAGAGCACAATATGTAGATATTTTAATGAAATCAGGAGAGATATTTAAAAAATATCCAATGAAATAATACTTTATAAAAGTTTAATTGAGCCGCCTTGCTGATGAGTAAGGCGGTTTTTTTATGCAGCCTTTTATTATGAATGATTATAACTGCAAAATCAGTACATATTTGGCAACTCAAATATTAATAAATGTTTTGTGATTATGAAGTATAATATTTGTTTTATTGGGTTAATTTGAAGGTAGAAAAGTTTAAGATAAATAACGCATTTATATTATATGTAATAATGTTGTAAAGTTCATTGTCTTCTATATATAGAAATAAAAAACCTGCAAAGAATAAATCCTCTACAGGTTTTTATTGGTATTAATAAACTTAATATTATTTTTTACAATCTACGATTGTCGATAATAATTCTAATCCAATAAAAAAATCGGGCAAATCATATATGCAGATATACCCGATTTTTTTTATATCATAATATGCTTATTATAAACCTAATGCTGTTTCAGCCTGAGTTAATAATTGTTTAGCATATCCGAAGTTATGTAAACCATGACTCTTGTCTTCCCATAAACACATAAAGTTCCAGAAAGCATTCCACTCGTCTCTTGGAAGAGAAGCATACATTGGGTGTACACCATCGTCGGCAACGTGAATTGCACCTATTCCTTCTAAAGCAACTTCAACAGCATGCATTCTGTCAGCTATGGCTGCCATCTCTGCTTCAATATCTAGAGCATCTCCGTGACATTCATTACACATAGCAATATTTGGTGAAAATGTGTGGCCTGAACCTTCTTCTTTTGATAAGTGACAGCCAGCACAATCTGTGTGATGATCTCTGTCAAATGGAGCACCAGCAACAGTTCCAATATCAGCCGCAAAAATATTTGCCTGAGGACCGTGGTGTGGTCCAGCATGAGTACTACTAGTATAAACATGGGTTGTAGGTACATCGAAAGTAACAAATAAAGTATCACCTACTAATTCCATAGTTCCGTTAGGTCCTATAGCACCATGTGCCTGATATACAGCAATATCTTCACCTGTGAATTTTCTGCTATATGTAGCGTCTTCAGTTTTGTTGTCGTAGCCAGTTGAAGCTCTTCTTGCCTGGTGACATGTAGCACAGGTATTACCCATACCATGCTCATAAGTAGCACCTTCAATAGCAATAGATACAACCGGACTAGCAACGCTACGCATTGGAGCGCTTATACCATCTTCTAAACTACTGTGGTCTGCATGACAAGTTTGACAAGTTACTGGAGTAGAAACTGCGGCACCAATTTCTTCACCTGATCTTGCGAACTCAATAAAACCGTCACTTGAGTGACAACGTCCACAAGAACCGCTTGTTCCACGAGCCCAAGATGAACCCGTTACGTGTTTTGTTTGATCAAAAGCAGCGTGAATATCACCCATATTAGCGGCGGTGTGACATACTAAACAAGATACGTTTCCGTCAACGCCGTCTTTTCCGTCTGATCCGTTTGTTCCATCTGCACCATCTTTACCAGCAGGGCCTGCAGGTCCCTCTTTAGTACATGATGCCATCATTCCTATAACAAATATTATTGATATAAGGAAATAACTAAAATAATTTCTTTTCATGATTAATAATTGTTTAATTAAACTTAAATGTTAAAAATTACAAATTTTATTACGTTCAAAAATAACAATTAGTCATGTAGCTTTACAAAAAACACAACTGATATAATTGCTGTTCGAAATTTAACTAAGATGAAATATTATTGATATATCTCAATATTTTTTAATATAAATTATTGTATTGAGATAATATTTGCTATGTTTGTATTGAGAAATATGTGAAAAAAATTTAGTAATTATTCTTAAACATTAATAATTAAATATTTACATAAAGCAGTATATGTTTACAAACGTTTTAAGATATCTTGAACCAGAGCAATTAAAAAAAATTGAGGAGATAAAATTTCCTGTAAACTTTGCGAAAGGGGAAACAATTTTTAAGCAAGGAGCGCCGCTAACTCATATTATTGTTATTAATAAAGGACTCTTAAAAGTATATCTTGAAGATAGGGAACAGCATAGTATTATTTTGCGATTAATAAAAAGTGGAGAGATTGTTGGAGGTCCAGGATTTCATACCGATTACCGTCATCATTTCTCTTTAACAGCGCTGGAAGAAACAGAAGCATTTTTCATAGATGTGATGCAATTTGAAAATTGTTTATTGCAAAATTCCACCTTTGCAATTAAGTTCATTGCCTATTTAAATAAAGGACATATAGGGCTTTATAATAAATTGAGGGTGTTCGAACATAAGCACATGAATGGAAGGATGGCTTCTACTCTATTATATTTGTCGGAACAGATTTATGAAGCTGAGGAATTTGAAACTGAACTTTCACGTCAGGATATAGCCGACATGTCAGCAATGACAAAAGAGAGTTCTATTAGGCTCATTAAAAACTTTAAAGATTCAGGTATTATAGAATGCAATAATAACCATTTTAAATTGTTGGATAAAGAGCACCTTATAAATATAATGGAAAATGGATAATTAAAATACTTTTAAAATTAATCCAACACCTATATTTGTAAATAAAATATTCCGAATTCTGTACACATGTCCTGAATATTCATAAAATCCAAACTTCAATTTTGAATAAGTTAAATCGAAATTCAAATCCATAGCTACGTAATTGTTAAATGCGTAAATCAGGTTTGCACCTCCTTTAAAGGCCAGTCCATAAGCCTTCGATGAGGTAATAGTAAAATACGAGGGGCCATATAAATAATACTCAGGGAAAAATAATTGATAAGGTGTTTTTCCATACATCACACCTATTAGTATTTTTGGATTAACACTGAGTTTCTCATTAATTTTTATTCTGTAATTAGTTCCTAATAAAGTTGTGCTCAATGAATAAGCCTCTGATCTTATGTATAAGTCTAAAAGAAGATTATCCTCATTTACCATGGCAGTGCCCAATTCACTTGTATTTACCGGGTGGAATGTTTGATTAAAGTCGAGAACTAAACCAATTTTTTGGTTAATATGCCATGTTAATTCACTACCAAAGGAAACTCCATGTAGTGTAAAACAACTTTTATCTATATCATTTCCTGCATATTCACCCCAAGGTGAGGAGAGGTTCGAACGAATGGAGATGCTTAAATTCTCACTTTGAGCACTAATGCTAAAATTTATTAATACCAATAAGAAAATTATTATTGTCTTTTTAATCATGAATCTTTGTTTTGATATGCAAATCTAATGGATTTAGTTTTGTAATAATGGATCTAAAAATATAATTTGAATAAATTATTAAATTACTAATATTTGAAAAAATACTACAAATAATAAATGGCTTTAAGCAGATAAAATTGAATGGCACATTTTGTTTATTAAAAGTGTATTTTTACTTTATAAATCAAAAATCAAAAAGATGAAGATAAAAAAATTATTGTTTTTAGTAGTCATTTCAGTGGGGATTATGACATTAATGAGTACAACTTGCGATAAGGTGGAGGACCCGGCAGGTTGTTCAGGAGTTGCTTCTGCAACTGCTACAGGTGAAATTTCTCAATCGTTTTGCTTCGATGAGGTTACATCATTTACTTACGATCCTGAAAACCGTTTATCATTTTGGGCAAAAGAAACATCAACCGATTATGGGTTTGATTTTAGTATTTATGCTCAGAACGATCAAAGTATAACTCCTGGAACATATCAGTGTGGACCCGACAACCCTGGCTTTGTTGAGTTAATAACTGCTCAGGATGGGGATTTTTACAAGTCACAATCCGGTACAATTACTATAAGCAGTGCCAACCAAACCAGTATGAGTGGTAGTTTTAATGTAGTATGTGAAGGTTATTATAATAAGAAAACAATTAATTTCTCAGGAACATTCTCGAACTAATAGATAATTAAGGTTTTGGGGCCCGTTGTGTTTTGTGCACAACGGGTTTTTTGTTTTAATGTAAATCCAGTTGATGTATCATATAAAGCGAGTGCTCAACAGTTTTTAGTATTTCATCCATATATTCGTTAACCGCTTTTGTACTTCCGGGCAGACAATATATTTGTGTTTGCCCAATTAAACCTGCAATAGACCTGCTTATGAGAGCGGCTGGTTTATTTGCACCGTATTTCATCCTTATCAAATCCATAATACCGGGAATTTCTTTATGAAGCATAGGCTCAATAATATCGGGAGTTATATCTTTAGGCCCAATACCTGTTCCTCCGGTTGTGAAAATAAAGTCAAAGTTCGAGTCCACTGCATCATTAACTGCTTTTTTCAATTGTTCTGCATCATCGGGAATTAGAGTGTAGTCAGTTTCAGAAAGTCGGTTGTTTTCAATCCAGAAATCATTTATTCTTTTCTCAATTATTTTTCCACTTTTATCTTTATAGAAACCATTGAAGGCTCTGTCGCTAAGTGTAATAACTTTAGTTTTGATGATTCTTGGTTTATATGTAAATTCATCCCCGTCTTTTACAATCCCTTGCTTTAAAACCCTTGCGAAAATTCCTTCTTTGGGCATAACACAATTTCCTATTTCCTGAAATATCTGACAGTTAGTCCCATGACATTTCTTCCCTATTTGAGTTACTTCCAACTCAACACTATCATTATAAAATTTATCCAGTGGTTTCGACTTATGCAATAACATGCCTTCGGTTGAAATGTTTTCTGCAAACTCTCCAAACTCAATATTACGATTAGCCTCTTTTGCGAATTTATCAATGCTTTCAGCAGCCAGTAAACTTAGCATACGGTTCCATGGCCCTGAATGGGCATCACCTTCAACACCTGTAGATGTGAGATTTATGCTTTTCACAGGCTTTTTTATGGTGCCTTTTTTTTCTGATATATTTACTGATATGACTTTAATTTTTGTTTCCATTATGCTAAGTCTGTTTTAGTTTTTTCTAATAATTTGATTTCGCTCATAATCATAGTTTTGTCGACAGCTTTACACATATCATATACAGTAAGTAAAGCAATAGAAACTGCAGTTAAGGCTTCCATTTCAACCCCGGTTTTACCCTGGCATCTTACAAGCGAGCTTATAACTACGCCTTTATCAGTAATCTTTGTATCAACCTTCACTTTGTTGAGCATAAGAGTGTGACAAAGAGGTATTAAGGCCGGGCATTGTTTTGCTGCCTGTATTCCTGCGATTTCTGCCACAGTTAATACATCACCTTTTTTTATTTTATTTTCCCGGATTAATTTTATGGTAGTTTCCGATAATTTGATAAATCCTTCAGCAGTTGCCTGCCTGATTTGGTCAGGTTTGTTACCCACATCTACCATTTCGGCTTTGCCTTGTTCATTAATATGACTTAACTTTTCCATTATCCTACTATATTATAAAACTGATTTACTTTGTTTTTTTTTCCACTTAGCGGCTTAGCCCCAACAGCCTTTAGAATTGCATTACGCGCACCATATTCTCTTACATTAAAACCATCTTCACTAAATAAACATGGTTTGATATCACCATTGGCGGTTAATCGAATACGATTACAAATTTTACAAATGCCTCCTTCTCCTCCTTCTACGGGATAAAAACTACCATCTTCAAGCGACATTTGTCTTATAAACCTCAGTTTGTAATTATTTTCATTGCAAAAATCAATTAACTCCTGTCTTTCATTTCTATCACCAGATGGATTGATAACACAATTAATTTTTATGGGATCAAGGCCTGCATTGCGCGCCGCCTCCAGTCCTTTGAAAACTTTTTTAATATTCCCGCCTCTGCTTAAATATTTATAGTTTTTAGCATCTAGTGTATCAAGACTTACATTTACTCTGTTCAATCCGGCTTCAGCAAGTGGAAAAGCATATTTTTCCAATAATTGCCCATTGGTAGTCATCCCCAGGTCTTTAACACCGGGAATACTGGCTATCATCTTTACCAGGTCAACTATTCCTTTTCTTACCAGAGGTTCTCCGCCCGTGAGGCGAATTTTATCAACTCCTAAAGAAACGGCTTCTTCCGCAACCTCAATAATTTCTTCGAAGCTTAATATATGGCTATGATCTATCCACTCAATACCCTCTGCAGGCATACAGTAACGACATCTCAAATTACATCTGTCTGTAACTGAAATTCTTAAATAGTTAATATTTCTGTTATATGAATCTAACATCTGCTAATTCTCCTTTTTTTAAGATGTTTTTTCCTATGGGGAAACTGGCTATGGCATCTGCAGCCTCATAAGCATTTAAATGTGCCGAACCATGATATTCCACTGCTTCTAATTCTGTTGCACTATTTATTATTACCGGGAAGAACAAGTTCCTTTCAGACCTCTTTCTGGAAAGATCATTCGACATGGGCAACTTTAAGATTATCTCTTTTTGCTTATTACCACTAAGTAAATTTATTAATGGTTTAAGCAAGATTTGAAATTGTACAAATGACGAAACCGGATTTCCGGATAAGCCAAATAGAAACTTTTCTCCAACAGTAGCGAACAAACATGGTTTTCCGGGTTGAATTGCAAGTTTTGTAAACTGGATTTTTGCTTTAAGATTTTCGAAAACTTTTTGGCTGAAGTCAAGATCCCCAAAGGATGCTCCGCCTGTTAAAACCACTATATCCGATTTTAAGAGAGCCTCCTTTACTGACTGCAGTATCTTTGCTTCATCGTCTTCAACCTGAGTCATATAACTAACTTCAGCACCGCATTCATAAGCCAGACTTTGTATTTGAGAGGAGTTGCTATTTCTTATTTGAGGAGGAACA
>PKTD01000308.1 GCA_002869315.1 Marinilabiliales bacterium
ATTTCCTCGGTATTCATATTTTTTACAAATATTTCTCCCGTCATCGGAAAATCAAGATATCCGGCTTCATTTACAGTATAACTGTTAAGGTAAACCGACGCATCACTACCAATACTCTGAGAAGAAGACCCTTGTGGATTCAATAATAAAGTGGTTTGTTCATCCAGACTCACTACTCTTATATAAAGGTTGTCGCCCGGCTGAACCCGATAGTCTATTTTACGGTTATTTTTAAAAGTGCTTAATGTGTCTGATTCAGATTTAACCTGCATATAAAGCATTTTCTTCTGAGGCACACATGAAGAAAAAATAATTATAAATAGCCCCATCACCAGGAGCGGTTTATAAATATCAAGAAATAGTTTTTTCATAAATAGAATTTATGTTATTATCAAGAAGGCTTTGGTTGATTGCGACAAATTTAGTCCTTTTTTGTTAATATTAAACTAAGGACATAAATTTAATGAATTAGTAATATAAATAAGGTGGTTTTGGATATCAACAGGCTATTAAATGGCCCATTTTATATAGATGGAGCCCCAGGTAAATCCCCCACCAAAGGCTGCGAGTATAATGTTATCGCCCTTTTTCAGTTTATCCTGCCATTCGTGTAAACACATTGGGATGGTGCCATTGGTGGTATTACCATATTTCTGGATATTTATCATCACCTTATCCTTATCCAGTTGCATTCTTCTGGCAGTAGCTTCTATTATCCTCAGGTTGGCCTGATGAGGAACCAAATAGGATATGTCTTCAGGTTGTAAATTGTTCTTTTCCATAATTTCTGCAGAAACATCAGCCATATTGGTAACAGCAAATTTAAATACTGCCTGACCTTCCTGATAAATATAATGCTCTCTTGCATCAACAGTTTCGTGGGAAGCAGGTTTTACTGAGCCTCCTGCCTTTTGATGCAGATGCACTCTGCCAACTCCATCGCTACGCATAATGGAGTCCATTATTCCTAAATCTTCTTCCGTGGGTTCCAGCAATACAGCACCTCCTGCATCCCCAAATATAACACAGGTAGCACGGTCGGTATAGTCAACAATTGACGACATTTTATCGGCACCAACCACAACAACTTTCTTATATTGCCCCGACTCCACAAATCTTCTGGCAGTATCCAGGGCATAGATAAATCCTGAACATGCTGCATTTAAATCAAAACTCCACGCATTTTTTATTCCCACCTTATCGGAAATTATATTTGCTGTGGCAGGAAACTGCATATCCGGGGTTACGGTAGCGCAAATCAGTAAATCAACTTCTTCCGGAGAGGTATTAGTTTTTTCCAGCAATCCTTTAACCGCTTCGGTTCCAATATCGGAAGTGCCTTTACCTTCTCCTTTTAATATATGCCTTTCACTTATGCCGGTACGAGTAAGTATCCATTCGTCGCTTGTTTCAACCATTGATTCCAACTCTTTATTGTTGAGGATATACTCAGGAGCCCATGCATGTATGCCTTTAATAGCTGCGTTGATTTTTGTCATTATATTGTTTTTTTCTAAAAAAGATTTGCAAAAATACTAATTTTACTTCTAAGAAGCCATTGTTTAATATTTAACAAAAATACCCCGTAATAAAATCACGGGGTATTATTTTTTTCTTTTCGAACTTAAAAGCAAAATAGATTTACTCTGCTTTAGCGCCTTCAACTACAAGTTTTCCTTTGTAATAAAGATCACCATCAACATAATAAGCACGGTGGTAAACATGCACTGTACCTGTTGTTGGACATGTTGCCAGTTGTGGAGCAGTAGCCTTATAATG
This sequence comes from Marinilabiliales bacterium, assembly GCA_002869315.1. Taxonomy (GTDB): domain Bacteria; phylum Bacteroidota; class Bacteroidia; order Bacteroidales; family F082; genus BM524. Next base: position 1,780 of record PKTD01000308.1, read on the forward strand.
AGTTCTTCTCTTATCTCTTCTGGTCTTCGAAATTTTTCTTTTTGGATGTGCCATTTTTTATGTCTTTATGTTTATTTACTATTTATTTTAATCTATTTTCAAATCTTTTAAAGCATCCCAACGTGGGTCGTTATCCGGTTTCGAGTATTGGTCTATCCTATCGGTAATATCATTATCACATGCAGCTTCTCCATTTTCATCATCCGGATGAATTTTCCAAACGGGTATTAATAATCCTACATATTCAAAAATGTATTGTTTCACATCAATCCGGCTTTCGTTAACTGGTATTATAATTACCTCCTCCGATTCTTCCATAAATTTATCCCCATACTTAACAATAAGTTGGTTCTTACCATTTATGTTTTGATCGTATTTACCCAAACAGCGATCGCATTGTAATTTTAACTTCCCCTTAAAGGAAAAATCAAAAATCATCATATTCGGCTCTTTAAGTAAATCAATCTCAATATCTAATTCACCATTGATGTTTTCAAAATACTCAAAACTTTCAAATAACTTATCACCAATTTTAAATTTAAATAAGTGATTGCCAACGTCTAAGCCTTTAAAGGGAATAACAAATTCTTCCATTCTCTTTACCCTAGCTAAAATTGGGCGGCAAAAATATATATAATATTCGTGATTAACAAATATTTATACCCCTATTGAAAAATAGATGCCTTTTTTATCTTAAAATCCTGCCTGAGTTTAAATATTCACAGAAAAAAATCCTGCCCCGCTATTTATTTTCATTTATAATTGTCAAATATACAGTTAAATACAAAGTGAATATTATTCTTGTTTTGAAAGAATAAAAATTATTTACTTTGGATAATTTGAATTCCAATAAAACTAAATTTGCACTGTTAATTATAAAACAAAGCTTATGTGGTTTAACAGATTAATCGCCGCTATACTTCCCTTTATGCCAAAGGGCCTGGTTTGGATTTTTTCAAAAAAATATATAGCAGGAAAAAAAATTGATGATGCAATAAATGTTGCCAAAGATTTAAACTCAAAAGGCATGCTGGTGACCATCGATTTATTGGGTGAGTTTATTACCGAATTAACTGAGGCTGAAAAAAATAAAAATATATACCTCGATATTATTAAAAATATTGAGGCTGCTGGTATTGAAGGAAACTATTCCCTAAAACCTACAATGTTTGGACTATTGATAGACAAAGACCAATGCTATAATTATATCAGGGAAATTGTTGCAATGGCTGCCGAGCATAATAACTTTGTGCGCATCGACATGGAGGATTCACAATGTGTGGATTTGGAAATAGAACTTTTCAGAAAACTAAAAGCAGAATTTCCTAAAAATGTAGGTTTAGTATTACAGGCATATCTGAAAAGAACGCCCAAAGACATTGAAGATATGCTTGATTTACATACCGATGAAGTGGCTGTTAACTATCGTTTATGCAAAGGTATTTATGTTGAGCCCGCTGAAATTGCATTTAAGAAATATGAAGAAATTAATAAGGCATTTCTTGAAAATCTGGAGACTATGTTCAAACAGGGCATATATCCCGGAATTGCTACCCACGATATCCCTTTGGTAGAAGGAGCATATAAACTTATTGAAAAATATAAAGTTCCAAAAGACAAATACGAATTCCAAATGCTTTATGGTGTAACGCCTTCTTTACGCCAGTCGATAGTAGATAAAGGTCATAAAATGAGAATTTATGTTCCCTACGGAGAGAAGTGGTTTGCTTATTCTACAAGAAGGCTGAAAGAGAACCCCCGCATGGCTACCGATATAATCAAAGGCATATTTATAAGGGGTTAAGCTTATTTTATAGTATCATAAAAATCCTTAAATAAGGCCACGAAATGGTTTAATATGGCTGTATTTGCCATGATTTTCCCCTTAAGTAGGTTTTTTTTACTAATTTTGCAGCCTCTAATTCAATTTTTACAAAACAATGGAAAAAAAGAGGGTTCTGTATGTAATGCAGGAGATTACACCGTATCTACCTGAAACACCAATGAGTAAAATTGGAAGGTACTTACCACAAAAGACACAGGAAAGTGGAAAAGAAATCAGGACTTTTATGCCCCGGTTTGGTCTGATAAACGAAAGAAGAAACCAACTTCATGAAGTTATTCGCTTGTCAGGTATGAACTTAATTATTGATGATATCGACCATCCTTTAATCATTAAGGTGGCCTCTATACAACAAGCCAGAATGCAGGTTTATTTCATTGATAATGAAGATTTCTTTAAAAGAAAATTCATCTTCCGCGATAAGCAAAATAAGTTTTTTGAAGATAATGATGAAAGAACAATCTTCTTTTCAAAAGGGGTTTTAGAAACTGTAAAAAAATTAGGCTGGGCACCTAACCTCGTTCATTGTAATGGATGGTACTCAGGCCTTATACCTCTTTATCTCAGAACAGCATATAAAAATAATCCTATTTTCTCTGACCTGAAAATTGTTTATTCATTGTATGATGATGAGTTTTCAGAAAAATTCAAGGATGATTTTGTTGAGAAAATGAAATCCCCGGGAATGGATGATGTTGATTTTGATGCCTTTAAGAATACAGATTATACAGCCATAAATAAAAGCGCTATTGATTATTCCGATGCAATTATTATTGGTAGTAAAGATGTAAAGCCTGAACTTATTGAGTATGCGAAAAAATCTGGAAAACCAATCCTCGAATATGTTGACAGTGAAGAATATTACACAGCCTACAATGAGTTTTATGACAAAATTATTGGTTAGTAAAAAACTAATTAACGCCAAGATAACTAGATTTTTAGCGTTTACTTTTATAGCATTATTTATTATTTCCTGCGCAAAAGATCCAAATAAAATTGGAGCAAAAATTCTGCCTGAGGATAGTAAATTAGAGGTGGCCAGAACAGATACTACTTCTGTATATGCCTATACAATTTTAAGTGATTCCGTGAGAAGTGATGAACTCACTTTCAACTACTTTGGAAGTCTTTTCGATCCTGAATTTGGTAGTATAACAGCAGGTATTTATACTCAGTTGTCTATTACTTCAGTTGATCACGATTTTGGAGAAAATCCGGTTGTGGATTCACTGGTTCTGCAAATGGCATATAATGGTTATTATGGTGATACCAATATCAACCTTACTGTTCATGCTTATGAACTTTTGGAATTAATGGAATTCGATGAAGAATATTATTCCAATCTTGAACTACAGCATGATGGAATCGACTATGCAAATTATACTTTTCAGCCACATCCCAACGATTCTACAACAGAAATTGATACAATTGCTAACGATACATTGAAAATAGGTGCAGTTGCAAGATTTAATCTGGGATTAACAAATCCTGGTCTGGCTGAAAAACTTATAAATGCCGATAGTACCTCCATGAGCAGCTCTGAAGATTTTAGAAATTTTTTCAAAGGCTTATACTTTACTGTTGATGCTGTTGATAACGAAGGTTGCCTGGTTAGATTTACATTAAGCGATACCAAATCAGGATTAATACTTTACTATAAAAACGACAGTGCCGATTCATTACGCTATGGTTATGTAGTGTCTTCTGTTTCACCGAGGGTAGGAAAGTATACACACGATTATACCAATGCAAGTCAGGAGATTAAAAATCAGGTGCTGGACGGCGACACTACATTAGGACAGAAGAAATTTTATGTTCAGGGTCTTGCAGGTCTTAGAAGTGTTATAAAATTTCCAAATCTCATAGAATGGGCAAGAAAAGGAAAATATGCACTAAATGAGGTAAAACTTATATTCACCGGATTTGAACCCGAACCATATCTGGAGGCCCCCGCCGCACTCTTTTTAGTGAAACGGAATGCTGATGGTACACAAGATATACTTGAGGATCAATATGAGGGTGCCAGTTATTTTGGCGGACAGTACCAAAGTTCTACCAATGAATATGTTTTCAGAATTACTAATCATATTCAGAGTTTATTGTCAGACACAACTGAGGTTGATAACGGACTCTTTGTTTATGCAAATAGTAGCTCGTTAAATCCAAAGAGATTTATTTTTAATGGTAACCAACCTGTTAATGATACTCTCTCACCATTTAGGGTAGAAATTATATATACCGACCTAAACTAAATTATAAAGTATTTTTATAAATACTTTGTTCACAAACTTATATTTGTAAATTTGTTCTGAATAATTTTTTTTAATACTAAAGACTTATGTGTGGAATTGTTGCGTATCTTGGAAAAAAGCAGGCATATCCAATACTTATAAAAGGACTACAGCGACTAGAATACAGAGGTTACGACAGTGCCGGAGTTGCATTGTTAAACGGAGATATTACTGTACATAAAACAAAAGGAAAAGTTTCTGACCTTGAAGAATATGTAAAGGATAAAAAAACCGATGCCACTGTAGGTATTGCTCACACCAGATGGGCAACCCATGGAGAACCCAACTTCAAAAATGCACATCCCCACTACTCACAAAGTAAAAATCTTGCCATTATACATAATGGTATCATTGAAAATTATTCAACATTAAAAGAAGAATTAATCTCCAGAGGCTATAATTTTGAGTCGGATACCGATACCGAGGTATTAATTAACCTTATACATGATATACAGGACAAAGAAGGTGTTGATCTTGAAGCAGCAGTTCGTATTGCCCTAAATCAGGTTATTGGCGCATACGCCATTGTAATCGTTTCCAATGAACACCCAAATGAACTTATCGCAGCCCGTAAAGGCAGCCCTCTTGTGGTTGGAATTGGAGAAGGAGAATTTTATCTGGCTTCCGATGCTACACCGATTGTGGAATACACAAAAAACGTTGTTTATCTGGAAGATGAAGAGGTAGCCTACCTTAAATTAGGGGAAGACCTTCAAATCAGAACCATAAAAAACCAGACAAAAACACCCTATATACAAGAGTTAGAGTGGAATCTTGGTCAACTTGAAAAAGAGGGCTACGACCATTTTATGCTAAAAGAAATTTATGAGCAGCCTAAATCCATACTCGACAGTATGAGAGGAAGACTCAATGCTGCCAAAGGAATAGTTTCATTGGGTGGTATTGTTGATTATGAACAAAAACTTTTAAATGCCGACAGGATAATAATGATTGCCTGTGGTACATCATGGCATGCTGCTTTGGTTGGTGAATATTTATTTGAAGATCTGGCACGTATACCTGTAGAAGTAGAATATGCTTCTGAATTCAGGTATCGTAATCCAATAATAGGTGAAAAAGACGCTGTAATTGCAATTTCCCAGTCGGGAGAAACTGCCGACACCCTTGCTGCCATAGAACTTGCAAAAGAAAAAGGTGCAACCATTTTAGGTATTTGTAATGTTGTTGGTTCATCAATTCCACGTACCACTCATGCCGGAACATATACACATGCGGGTCCGGAAATAGGAGTGGCTTCCACCAAGGCTTTTACCTCACAGGTTACTGTTCTTACCTTAATGGCTTTGAGAATGGCACAGTTGAAAGGAACTATTCCCACATCAAGGTTTATGCAGTTGCTTACCGAACTGGGGTCCTTACCTCAGAAGGTTGAACAGCAATTAAAGACAGAAGACAATATAATTGAGATATCAGAGGAATTTCAGAATGCAAGTAACTTCCTCTATCTGGGAAGAGGCTTTAATTTCCCTGTTGCCCTTGAAGGTGCTTTAAAACTTAAAGAAATCTCCTATATACATGCCGAAGGATATCCTGCAGCAGAAATGAAACACGGTCCCATCGCTCTCATAGATGAGAATATGCCCGTTGTTTTCATTGCCCCTAAAATTGGTAACTACGAAAAAATAGTTAGTAATATCCAGGAGGTAAAAGCCAGAAAAGGACGTGTTATTGCCATAGTTTCAGAAGGCGATACCATTGTGAAAGGCATGGTGGATTATACCATTGAAATTCCTAATACGGAAGAGATGTTTACTCCTATAATTGCATCTATTCCATTGCAAAAGCTTGCATATTATATAGCCGTTTTAAGGGGCTGTAATGTTGATCAACCAAGGAATCTGGCCAAGTCTGTTACGGTGGAGTAAGTTCGAGTGACATTTATTCTTATCCCTATACACTACTCGTAACATTCTCTATTTCAATAACAACCACACAATGTGGAAATCCAATTATACTCCATATCAACAGTATTAAGTTGATAGAATTAGAGGTTATAAGGAAGATAATCTTACCACTAAGCCCTTTATCCAAAAGGATTAAATGTACCGAAAAATTTATGAGAAAATCTAATATACAGGACTGTTTTTCAGGATTTTAGTGTATCGTTTTTATTTGTGAATTAAAGTGAAAAACAAGAAGAACCTACTCTTCAGAGGAAAAAATCAGAATCGTTATTGAAGGACTTCG
>PKTD01000244.1 GCA_002869315.1 Marinilabiliales bacterium
CCTGTTATTTCATCAATAGTAAAAGACTCACTAGTTATTGGGAAAGTGTATCCAGGAATATCATAGCCCCCTGCACCTTTGCATGGGACAAGTTTATAGGATAAACTGTCGCCATCAATATCGTATGCAACAGGATTATGTATAAATAATGTTCCTACACATCCCATATCTATTGGGGGGTTTAGCAATTGTACTGAATTGTTATTTCCGAAAAACGGATTTATTATCAACTCTGATTCAATAAACATTGGCACATCAATGGAATTTGGAATATTTATTACACCACTGTTTCTGTTAGGGTCTTCTACAGTTATTTTATAATTGCCAGGTCCTGGGTAAGTATGAACACCTTTGTAGATATTTAAACTCATATCGTTAACATCAGGAATTGGCTGAAAATAAATTCTGTCTAATTCATCAGCACTTTCATCTCCCCAAAATATTGGCATTGTTGGTCTTGCATCGTCCGCAGGGCTGGAAGTTAAAGTATACATGGTAATTGTAAATTCATAAGTCCATCCATTCAGATGTTTATATGTTATTTCCGCGGCGCGCTGATGGGTTGCCCACAACTGATTAATTGTGAGCAATAAAACAACAATAAATGAAATTACTGATTTATACGAATATTTCAAAATACCAAGTTTAACTCCTGTAATAGGTTCTTCAAAACTACAAAACTTATGCCTAATCAAAATGAAAATAATATTAATATATTTTGTATTTAAGAATTAGTAATTAACTGGTAGTTGCGATGTTTAGACCTTGCTTTTTAAAAAATATTGATACTTAATCCATTATATGGAAATTAAAGTAATGCAAAGCCTGATTTTATTTTGTTCTTTAGTGTTAAAATATAACGTAATCTTATTAATTTTGTAGAATATACATAGGTATGCCGGTAGATAAAATTAAAGCAGAAGAGGAAAGGCTCGAAATACTTCGCAGGTATCGTCGACTGATAGAAGTATGGCATACAAGGAAGGAAACTACCGACAGGTGGATGGTAAGAAAAGCCTTTAGAGTGGCTGCTGATGCTCATAAAGACATGAGACGTAAAACAGGAGAGCCCTTTATTTATCATCCTTTGGAAGTTGCTACTATTGCAGCTGAAGAAATAGGCCTGGGAAGAACATCTATAATTTCAGCCTTGCTGCACGATACAGTTGAAGATACGGAATTAAGCCTTAAGGATATTGAACTTATGTTTGATGAAGAGGTTGCTAAAATTATAGATGGTTTAACCAAAATTGATGAGATATCGGATAATAATACTACTGCACAATCTGAAACCCTAAAGAAAGTAATTCTAACACTTTCAGAGGATGTAAGAGTAATCTTAATTAAACTTTCCGACCGATTGCATAATATGCGCACCATGGATATTATGGCTCGCGAGAAACAAATGAAGATTGCATCGGAAACTCAATATATTTATGCACCTTTGGCAAACAGGTTGGGTTTGTATAAATTAAAAAGTGAGCTAGAAGATTTGTCATTCAAATACTTGCAGCCAGAAGTTTATACAAATATCAAAAAGCAAATTACCAAAGTAACCGAAAGCAAACTTGAGTTTTATGCTGATTTTATAAAACCAATTGAAGCAGGTCTTAATAAATTACAACTCGATTTCAGTATTAGCAGAAATATTCATTCCGTTTATTCCATGTGGAAGAAAATGAAAAAGAGTGAGCTTTCAGTTGGTGAAATAAGAGATACGGAAAGTATTGACATTGTAATAGACTCAGATCAGGAAAGTGAAAAACTTAACTGTTGGGCTGTTTATTCAGTAATATCATCTATATATAAACCTAATTCAAAAAGGCTACGCGACTGGATAAGCACTCCAAAGGCAAATGGATATGAGGCAATACATACTACAGTGATGAGTTCAACAGGTAGGTGGGTCGATATTCATATTCGTTCTAAGAGGATGGATGAAATAGCAAATAAAGGATATGCAGCTTACTGGAAATATAAAGATGGTACAAAGGCTGAAATAGGTTTGGATCATTGGCTTAAGAGAACCAGGGAACTGATTAGTGATGATAGTAATGATGAGACAATTAACTTTATTAATGATTTTCAAAGCAATCTCTTCTCCGATGAAATAATTGTTTTCACTCCTAAGGGAGAGCTGAAGTCTCTGCCTCTGGGGTCAACTGTGCTCGACTATGCCTATTCCATACATTCTGATTTAGGTAATAATTGTTTGGGTGCTACAATAAATCATAAACTGGTTCCCATAGATTATGTTCTTAAAACCGGTGATCAGGTAAAAGTACTGGATTCGAAAAATGTAAGCCCTACAACCGATTGGTATAAGTATGTTAATACGGCACGCTCAAAATCTAAAATAAAGCAGGCTATAAAAGCCGAACGTAAAAAACATAAGGAACAGGGAGAGAAAAAGTTAAAAGACTATTTCAAACAACTCAATATTCAGTATTCAAAAACTTCCGTTGGGGCATTGATGCAATTTTTTAAACTTAACAGTCCGCTGGATTTATTTTATTTTATTGATCAGGATAAAATTACTTTGAAACAAATTAAAGATTCTTTACCTGCAGGTGAAGGGTGGAGTGGATGGCTCAGGAAAAATTTGAGAATCCCTTATTTAAACACACGAAATAATAATTCAGAAGGGGAAGCGAAGGAAGGTGAAAAAAAGAATGATGAAATTAAACAAGAACTTAAAAGCCCAGATTATACCGTAGAGAAATGTTGTAACCCTATTCCAGGAGATGATGTAATAGGATTGTATTTTCCAGGAGAACCAATTCAGGTTCACAGAACCGGCTGCGGAAGAGCAACACAATTAATGACCCATTATGGCAAAAATATAGTTAAAACTAAGTGGAAACAAAAGGAAGGAATTACCTTTTTAGCAAGCCTAAAAATTAAGGCTGTTGATAAAATAGGTCTTCTTTCGAAGTTAACAGAAGTGGCGAGTGATGAAATGAAGGTCAATATCCGAAGTTTGTTCTTACGCAGTTCTGAAGGATTGACTGATATAGGCTTGTCACTTTATGTTCCAGATACCCAGATTCTTAAAAGACTTATTAAAAAGTTGAAGAAGATTAAAGAAGTTGTAAAAGTTCTGAGAGTAGATAACTTGGATGACTTTGTTTAAATCGTTTGCATATTTTTTATTTATATTTAAACCATATAAATATAATTTGTATTTTTACACCTTTAAAGAATAGAATATGAAGTCTAATTCAAAAAAGGATACTTACGAATCAGTAAAGGAAATTTTTACTGAGTATTTAGAAGCAAGAGGGCACCGAAAGACTCCTGAGAGATATACTATTCTCAAGGAAATTTATGCTACAGAAGGTCATTTTGATATTGAAACACTTTATATTAAAATGAAGAATAATAAATATAGAGTTAGTCGTGCCACCTTATACAATACAATTGAATTACTGCTGGATTGTAATTTGGTAACAAAACATCAATTTGGTAATAATTGTGCTCAGTTTGAAAGATCATTTAAATTCAAACAACATGATCACTTTGTTTGTCTTGATGATGGAACTGTTTTGGAGTTCTGTGACCCTCGTTTACAGGAAATCCAAAAATCAGTTGAAGAATTGCTAGGTGTAGAGGTAAATTATCATTCATTAACTTTCTACGGCAAGTGTAAAGGTGCACAGTCAAAAAAGGCCAAAAAAAAGAGCTAATTGTTATCAACAATATTGTTTGACGAATTTTCATTTTAGTACATTTGTACTATTAAAATTATAGCCCTGCGCGTCAGGGTTTTTTATTGAGTAATACTCTGGAAAATGAAAGTTGATGTACTATTAGGCCTTCAATGGGGCGATGAAGGTAAAGGTAAAATTGTTGATGTTCTCAGCCCTAAATACGATATAATTGCTAGATTTCAAGGTGGTCCAAATGCTGGTCATACCATAGAATTTGAAGGTAAAAAATTTGTCCTTCATACAATTCCATCCGGAATATTTATCGATAATTCTATTAATGTTATTGGTAATGGTGTAATTATTGACCCTTTCATTTTACAATCGGAAATTACCAAACTTAAAGATGCTGATATTAATATTGGTTCTAATCTTCTAGTTTCGCGTAAAGCACATGTTATCATGCCAACACATCGTTTGCTTGATGCGGTTTACGAAAAGTCGAAAGGAAAAGACAAAATAGGATCTACTCTGAAAGGAATTGGACCTACATATACCGACAAAGTTTCGCGTAACGGACTTAGAGTTGGTGATATAGAGGCATCAGATTTTGAATCTAGATATGAAAAGGCCCGCGATCGTCATATGAATATCATAAATAATTTCAATTATGATTTAAGTGAATTTGTTTTTGATGGATTTAATTTTGATGATTATGAAAAGGAGTGGATGAAGGCATTGGAAACTTTGAAATCTCTTGAGAAAATAAATAGTGAATACTTTCTGAATAATGCTTTAAAAAATGGTAAGAAAATACTTGCCGAAGGAGCTCAGGGTACCATGCTGGATATTGATTTTGGTTCTTACCCATTTGTAACTTCTTCAAATACAATTACTGCTGGTGTTTGTAATGGACTTGGTATTGCTCCCTCCAGTATAGGAAGAGTATTTGGAATATTCAAAGCCTATTGTACAAGGGTAGGAAGTGGGCCTTTTCCAACTGAATTATTTGATGTTGACGGGGAAGAAATGAGAAAAATTGGTCATGAGTTTGGAGCAACAACAGGACGCCCTCGTCGTTGTGGATGGTTAGATTTGCCAGCACTTAAATATGCAATAATGTTAAATGGAGTTACCGATCTTATGATGATGAAAGCAGATGTTTTAAGTTCTTTTGAAAATATAAAACTTGCTGTTGCTTATAACGAAAAAGGTAATATTACTACAGAAATTCCTTATGAATTATGTAATTCAGATGACTTTGAGGCAGATTATATGTCTTTTGCTGGCTGGAAAAAAGATTTGAGTAATTGCTCCTCTTATGAAGATTTTCCTGATGAGTTAATTACCTATATAAAATATATTGAAAGTGAGACTGGAGTTCCTGTGAACATCGTTTCTATTGGGCCCGACAGAAGTGAAACAATATTAAAATAACAGTGCGGCTGTGTGTGCTGGGTTAAATGTAATTATTGCATTTGCCAAAAAGTTCCATATTGTAACGAAACCTATTGCAAAAATTTTGGAAAAGTAAAAGTTCCATTTAAACTTGCTTACAAGTATATAAAGTATAAGTGTATTAATGGCTAAACCTACCATTGAAATCAGGAAAAATTCACCATATTCTAACATTACTTTCGGGTTAGTACTTTCGAAAGTCCATATTCTGTTCAGTAAATAATTTGTACTGGCAGCAGTTGAAAAGCCTATTGCATTCGCTACATATTTAGGTATGTTTAATTTTTCTTTGGTCAGCCAGGTAATTCCAAAATCAACGAAAACACCTGAGAATCCAACTATTCCAAACTTTATAAATTTTTGAAAAAGTTCTGCTGTAAAGAAATCTGTCATTCGTTATGTGATTTTAAAAATGGAGCTGCTTACTAAACTCTTATTTTCCAGATAAAAACTGCAAATTTATAAAAAATAAACTCCCTCAGGGATTTTATATTGTTGAGTTAGAATAAAAAAAGCCACCTCATATTAAATGAGATGGCTTTATAAACTTTATAAATTGTTTATTCAACAATCATTTTACGGGTAACTTTATTTTCACCTGCTGTAACAGTGTAGAAATAAACACCTGAAGTAAGATCAGCAGCATTAATAGTAAGCGTGTGTGATCCATTTGTTTTATATCCATAGTCTTTAACAACAACTTTTTGTCCTGTTAAGGAGAAAACTTCAAGACTTAAGTTCGTACCTTCATTTAAAGTAACTGTAACATAAGTTTCGTTGTTGAAAGGATTAGGGAAGTTTTGTGAAACACCAGACAATTTATTTTCAGATACAACAGGATTGTTGAGCCCTTGAATAGTAAAGTCAGCATCTGTAAAATAGAAATCTTGTATATACTGATATTGAACAGGGGCAATAGGATCGGCTGGATCCATTTCCTGATATATAAATGGAATGTTGTATCCATTTTCATTAGTAAAACAGAAATTTCCTGCAGTACCGTAATATGACTGCCACATTCCTGAAGAGAAAAGTGTTACATTAGTTGGACCATCACCATCACTATTTGATGTTTTCATATAAGTTGCCGGATCAAAACCACGACACCATATATTTGGTCGATCATTGTCTTCAGCATCTTCAATATCGGTATCTAACCATGATAAAAAGAATTTATTCGCACTTGGAGTTGAAGTGATTTTTACTCTGTTATCACTGGATATATCACCAAAACTTCCGCGGAATGTATTTGGGCTACCCATTTCTTCAACAAACCATGATGTTCCACCATCAGTTGTAAATATATCAACTACAGCAGTATAACCTTTAGCTGTAATAATAGATTGAGGATCACTTCCTGTAGGTCCAATAAGTACAGCAATATGAAGGTTGCCATTAGCATCAACTGCCAAGTCGTGTTCGAAAGCTGTTGTATAAGATATTTCTTCACGTGCTGGCACTGGTGGCTCAAAAAGGTCGGCAATTAACTGATCAGTAAGGTGGTTATATACAATTCCTCCCAGGCCGTCAGGACCGTCAAGTTGGATAAATGTTGGATCTGACCAAGTTGCACCACCATCAGTAGTTTTAAAAATAATAGGGTAGTAATTACTATAACCACTCATTTGTTCTGCTTCTCCGTCATTACCTAATACACAAATGTATCCTGTTTGTCCGTCAGGAGAAAATGCTACTTTTTGGTCAGCACTTCCGTTAGATACACTTAAATCCAAATCAAATCCTTCAATGTTATAAATATAATCCATATCATCGTCACTCCATTGACCACTTGTAACAGCAAGAGCGCCATTATAAGTTGTGCCATCCATATCATAGTCATCATCAATACCATACATAACTCCCTGGCTAGATATTCCATAACCACCTGGTACACCTACCATTAGGTCGGTAGATTCGTCATAAGTAATAAGGTTTCTTGTGGCATCGGCTGGATCGCTTAGATTTGCGACACCAACACCATAACCACCCCAACCACCGTTAGAGTCCCATAATAATGCAAAGTAGAAGTTCAAATAAGGTCCGTTACCGCCTTCTGGATCAGCAATACCAGCACTTGGATAACGTCCTGCATCCTTGAAATATGTACCACCTTCATTTTCAACGGCAACCCAAAATTCAGCCTGAGTAGTCCATGTTTGACCACCATCCATTGAAACATCATATCCCATATCACCAGAATAACCATCGGGATCAAGGTTTCCACCCATACGGTGGATGAATGCAACCGTATTTAAATCCGGGCGCACAGGAATAGGATTCTGACTTCCGCTAAAACCATATGCATTAGCTGCCGTTCCAATTGGTACAATAGTTACAATGTCCACATCACGGTCAGGTGTTGGGATAATAAGTTCACTGTCAAATTGTGATTTTGTTATTGCATTTGACTTAATTGGCTCTACACTAAACGCCTGTTTGGCTATTTTTTTCTGTGATTTAGTGTCGATTTTGAATTGATAAGCTTTTTGTGACATTCCGGCTAAACCGATGCCTAAAGCCAATGTAAAAAGTAAAATTTTCTTCATAATAATTAATAATTTATTAAACAATATTTTTCAATAGTCTGATTAACAAATATAACATTATTATTATATATGTGAATTTTTAGATATTTATATTGTTATTTCAATATTTATTAGGGGTTTAATTCAAATTAATTAATGGTTGAATATATAGCCTATTTAGTTAGTAAATAATTCTTTACATGATGGTTTTTTGATTTACAATAATTAAAAGAGAAATATTTTAATTCATAATTAACATTGCTAAGTGAGATAATAAAAAAAGCCCTACAGGATTTCCTGAAGGGCTTTTAAAATATCATATGCTAATTGCTTATTCAACAATCATTTTACGAGTAACTTTATTTTCACCTGCAGTAACAGTGTAGAAATACACACCTGCAGTAAGATCAGCACCATTAATAGTAA
>PKTD01000005.1 GCA_002869315.1 Marinilabiliales bacterium
CATTAGCGCACTATTGAAGAACAATTATAATATTATTGAAATAACTGACAGTGATGGAAAGTTTAATAAAATTGCCACAAATGGCAACAATATTATCCTTGTAGATACACCACCTGAAAGTCTTCATAAAAATGAATACTTGGAGAAATTTATACCCAATGAAAAAATAATCCCCTATACTGCTATTGTATTAAGTGCCAGGGCAATGAAAGGAGATAAGGATATGTACCTATCACTAGGATATGATGAGTATGTGTCACTTCCAATAGATTATGATAATTTAGCACTTAAAATTGATAATTTATTATAACATAAATGAAATCAATACTTGTAAAAGATAAAGATCCTAGAGATATTTTAGAACTTCAGCAAAGTCTAGAAAAATCATTAGGTAAACTAGAGTTTAAGGTCTCTAGCAAATCGAAAGAAGTAACTGAATCTGTGATTAAATTAAAACCTGATTTAGTTCTGTTAGGGGCTATTTTAACTGATGTAGATGTTATTCAAACCATAAACATCTTAAAAGAAAATATTTTAACTCGAAACATCCCTATAATTATTATTAAAGATGGGGAAACTGACAATAATTTACTACAAGAATTATTAGAATCAGGTGCCGACGCTTTTATTTCAAAACCAATAGATATTGTTGAACTTACAGCTCAAATAAAATCATTAATAAAACTATCAAAGTCAGAAGAAAAACTAAAAAACAAAGAAATAATTCTGGAAAATACTATTAACAAATCTACTTCCGAAAATTATGAAAGTAATAATAGATATTATGAATTAGCAAACCTTCTACCCCAAATTATTTATGAACACGACATGGAAGGCAAACTGACTTTTTTTAATAAACAGGCATATAAAAGCCTGGGTTATACGAAAAAGGAGTTTGAAGATAACTTTAATGCTTTTGATGTTTTTTTACCTTCAGAAAAATCAATAATAATTGATAATATTAAGAAGATAACCGAAGGTAAAAAGCCAGTAAATAAAACATATAACTTACTAAGAAAAGACGGCTCAACTATTCCTGTACTTATTTATTCCAGTGTGATTTATAAAGATCATAAAGCAGTTGGTATAAGAGGTGTGGTAGTGGATATAAGTTCACAAAAAAAGCATCAGGAAAAACTTAAAAAGAGCGAATCTCGTTTACAAACTCTTAACTCAAACATTGCGGAATTAATTTTACTCGATAATCCAAATAGTATTTATAAATATACAACTGCAACACTATCGCATTATATGGATAACACATTAGTCTTATGTGTATCTATAAGTGAAGATGAAAAGCATGCACGACTTGAAACAATTGAGGGGATAAAGGATAATACATTAAAGAGCATTATTAATTTATCAGGTTTTAAACCACTAGGAAAAGAATTTAAGATAACAGAACTTCATAAATCTCATTTTAAAACTGGTAACCTGGTAAAATTTCAAGGAGGCCTTAAAGAATTCTCTGCAAATCAATATCCACAAAAGGCAATTGAGCTAATACAAAAATTATTTAATATAAATGGCATATACACCATTGGCATTAATAAAGATGATAAACTATTAGCAGCTATCCATTTTCTCTCATTCAATAATCAAGAAATCGAAGACAGAGATTATATTGAATCATTTGTTAAGCAAGTTGGATTGGTATTACAAACTAAATTAGCAGAGCAAACTTTAAAAGAAAGTGAAGAGCGTTTCAGATCATTATATAATGATAGTGTTATGGGGCTATATCGCACAACCCCTGCTGGTGAAATACTGATTGCAAATCCAACCTTAATTAGTTTATTAGAATACGATTCATTTGAAGATCTTGCGAGCCGCGATTTAAGCAAAACGGGCTATTTGGATTCAAGAAACCGTAAGTTATTCAAAAAATTAATGGAAAAGGATGGTGAAGTAAGGAATTTTGAAACTGTGTGGATAACTAAAACCGGAAATCCCATTTATATTAACGAAAGCGCCAAGTTAATAAGAGATCCTAAAGGTAAAGCATTATACTACGATGGATCAATACAAAACATCACAAAACAAAAAATAACTGAGACAGCACTAAAAGAAAGTGAGTCTAAATTTCAGGAATTATTCAATAAGTCAAGTGATGCCATATTATTACTTAAAAATGGAAAAATAATTGATTGTAATGAGTCTTTCTTAAATACCTTTCTTTTTAAAAATAAAAAAGAAGCAATTGGAAAGCATCCCGGAGAAATTTCACCAGAAATACAAAGCGATGGACAATTATCATCAGTAAAAGCCGAATCATTAATTAAGGATGCTATCAAAAACCGGTCTTCAAGATTTGAATGGGACCACCAAAAAATTAATGGCGATATTTTTCCGATGGAAGTAATTCTTACCACCATAAAAGCTGAGAAAAATAACGAGGTTATTCACGCTGTAATGAGGGATATTACACAAAGGAGAATAGCAGATTTTAATCTTAAAGAGTCTATTCTAAATTTCCGATTGATTTTCGAAAACTCTCCTCTCGGCATTTACCTTGCGAATACAGATGGTGAAATTATTGATGCCAATAAAGCACTAATAGATATTTTGGGCTCTCCATCTATAATAGAAACTAGAAAAATAAATGTTCTTAAATTTCCTCCTTTAGTTAGCAATGGGTATGCAGAAAAATTTAAAGAGTGCTATACCACAGGAAACACAATAGAACTTGAGATGGATTATTTGTCAAAATGGGGTAAAACAATGTCATTACACAGTTTCCTTATACCATTTAAAGATCCCAAAGGAATAATCAACAAGGTTTACACTCTAGTTGAAGATATTACTGAAAGGAAGAGAACAGAAATTGCTTTACGTGAAAGTGAAAAAAGGTTCACTGCTTTTATGAATAATTTACCTGCAGGTATTTTTATAAAAGACAGTGAAGGTAATTATCTATTTTCAAATAAATATAATGAAGAAGTTCATGGTTTAAAAAATTGGAAGGGTAAAAATGTTTATGACTTCTTCAGCAAAGAAATTGCAGATAAATTCACGGAGAGTGACCAGAAAGTGTTAGAAGGTGAAAATCTGTATTTAGATGGTAAAATAATCAATGCAGAAGGAGAATTAGTATATTTTAAAAACAGGCAATTTGCTATAAAACAAGATGATGGCAGTAAACTCATTGGAGGCATTTCTCTTGATATTACGAATGAGAAAAAAGCAGAACTTGAACTTAAAGAAAGTGAAGATTTATATCGTACAATGATTGAAACCTCCAACGATATAATCTGGATGTTAGATACAGAAGGAAACTTCACCTTCATTAATGATTTGGCTACATTAACCATTGGATTGCCAAAAGAAGATTACATAGGCAAGCCATTTAATCTATTACTTCTACCTGAAGAAGAGAATTATATTTTGAATATTTATAAAAGGCTAATTCAAGGAGAAACTGTAAATTATGAAGTTAGAATTAAAAACAATAAAAGTGAAATTATAACATTACAAACAAATTCAACTCCCATTTACAAAAATGATAAATACAGCGGAGTTATAAGTTTTGCAAAGGATGTAACTAAGCAAAAAAAACAAGACTTAATAAGGCAAATTATCTTTAATATTTCTACTGCAGCAATAACTTCAGATAACCTACCTCAACTTACTCATTTGATAAAAAAAGAACTAGGAAAAATAATAGATACTTCTAACTTTTATCTGACAATAAAAAATAAATCTAATAATTCTTTAAGTTTTCCATTTTTTGTAGATGATTATGATAATCCCAAATCATTTCCAGATAATAAAACTTTAGCTCATTATATTATTCAAATAAAAAAACCACTTTTACTTTATGAAAAGGACCAAATAGAACTTGAAAATAAAAACCTTATCGATAATTATGGTACACGTCCTAAAATATGGCTTGGTGTTCCACTTAAATTCAATAATGAAGTTATTGGTGTAATTACCGTTCAAAGTTATAAAAACGAACAGGCCTATAATAAGGAAGATCAGGAAGTATTGGAGTTTATATCAGGACAGATAAGCATGGCTATCTACAGAAAGCAGGCTGAAGAAAACTTAAAAAATGCATTGACAAAAGCAGAGGAGTCTGACAGACTAAAATCGGCATTTCTTGCAAATATGAGTCATGAAATAAGAACTCCAATGAACGGTATATTAGGGTTTTCTCAACTAATAAAAGATTCATCCTTAAGCCAAAAGGACCACGATAAATATGTAGAAATAATTGAGAAAAGTGGAGAAAGATTATTGAATATAATAAATGATCTAGTAGACATTTCTAAAATAGAGGCCGGACAAATGGATGTTTCTATTTCTCAATGTGACATACATGAACAGTTGAGTTTTCTATACACTTTTTTCAAACCTGAAGCAGAAATTAAGGGCTTGGAATTAAACCTGAACAAAAAAGTTAACAAAGAAAAAATCAACATCCTTACTGATAGAGAAAAACTGTATGCAATTTTTACCAATCTTATAAAAAATGCTGTAAAGTATTCACGTAAAGGAAAAATTGAATTTGGTTATGATGTTGTTGAAGCTACTAAAAATAATTTAGGTTCTTTGAGTTTTATAGGTTCAAATGCAGTAAGGCCTAAAAAAGTGATTAAATTTTATGTAAAAGATAATGGTATTGGAATTCCAAAAAATCGGCTTTCTGCAATTTTCGACAGATTTGTACAAGCAGACATAGAAGACTCAAAAGTTTTTGAAGGTGCAGGTTTAGGCCTTTCAATTACAAAAGCATATGTTGAAATGCTGGGTGGAAAAATTTGGGTAAAGTCTGAAATAAATAAAGGCTCAGTTTTTTATTTTACTTTACCTTTTTTACAAGAAAAAGAAACTGTAGAAACATTTCAAAATACTGAAATTAATAAACAACAAGAAGGCAGTAAACAAAAAAAGATTCTGATTGCTGAAGATGAAAAAATATCATACGATTACATTAGCATAGTTCTTAAGAAAACAAAGTCAATATTATTTCATGCCCTAAATGGAAAGGAAGCAATACAAATTATGCAGGAAAATCCAGATATTGATTTAATTCTAATGGATATAAAAATGCCTATTTTGGGCGGGTATGAAGCTACTCAGCAAATTAGAAAATTTAATAAAGATGTGATTATAATTGCTCAAACTGCATATGCACTCGCAGGGGATGCTGAAAATGCATTGAAATATGGTTGCAACGACTATATTTCAAAACCTATAAATAGCGATGAATTATTAGGTTTGATTGATAAGTATTTATAATCAATTTTAAATTTCAAATACTTGAATGTTTTTTAGTTTATAATTAAATAAATCGGGTATTTTTGAAGCATGAATTTTATAAGGGTTCTAAAAACAATTCTAATTTCACTAATTATTGTAGCCTCTGCAGGTATTGCAAGGTCTCAATTCTATCTTAACGGACAAGATCCGGCATCACTAAAATGGAGCCAGATTAAAACACCTACATTTAATATAATTTTCCCTGAATCTTACACTGAAAAAGCTCAGGAATATGCAAATATTCTGGAATTATCAAAATACGCAGTAAATCAGCATTATAACTCTAAATTTAAAAGGTTTAAAGTAGTGCTGCATAACCAGACTACAACCTCCAATGCGATGGTCTCCCCTACACCTTTTCATGCCGATTTTTATGAAATGCCCGACCAAAGCACATATGCACAAACATGGAGTAAACAACTAAGTTTACATGAATACAGACATGCTGTGCAAATGCAGAAAATGCTTCAAGGATTCACTAAGGGTTTATATTATTTAATTGGAGATCAGGCAACTGCTATAATTTTCGGAGCTTTCATACCATTTTGGTTTATAGAAGGTGATGCAGTAGTTTCTGAAACTATGTACTCGAATAGTGGAAGAGGAAGAAGCCCAGTATTCTCAATGGACCTAAAGGCTCAATTATTGGATAAGAAAATTTATTCTTATGATAAGGCTCAATTTGGTTCATATAAGAATTATACTCCAGATCATTATACTTTAGGATATCATTTAGTGCTTCGAGGTATAAATAAATACGGATCAGACATATGGAATACAAGTCTTAACAGAACTTCTAAAACTCCATTTATGCTATTCCCATTTTCTTCAGCAATAAAAAAATATCATGGTAAAGGTAAAGTAGGCTTTTATAAAGACGTGATGGAGGAATTAAAAAAGGAATGGAAAAGGAGCGATACAGGCATAAACTACTTTTTAAAACAACCTGAATATAAATCTTATACCGATTTAAGATTCCCAAATACCACCTCAAATAATAGAATAATTGCCCTGAAAAGGGGAATAGATGATATCGACAGATTTGTAATGATAGACGAAGAAGGGTCAGAAGAAATTATTTTTACTCCAGGATTTATTTATGGTAATTCCTTATCCGCAAACGACAGCCTTATATGCTGGAATGAAAGAGCATTCTATATCGGATGGAGTTTAAAAGACTTTTCAATAATAAAAATCCATAATTATAAAACTTGGAAAACTAAATCCATTAGTAAAAAAAGTCGATATTTCAGCCCTCAATTATCTCACAACTCAAAATATAGAAGCAGCTCACAAGTTGATGAAAATGGTGAAAACAGTTTGGTTATTATAGAAATAGCAAGTAGCAAAATAATAGCTGAATCAAAAACAATTAATAATTATTTTATAATTAATCAGCAGTGGTCAACAGATGATAAGTCAATAATTTATATTGGATTAGGTGATAATGGCAAGGCCATATTTGAATATTTAGTTGACAGTGATAAACATCAGCAATTAACCGAATTTACTTTTGAAGACATAAAATTTGCATCTAAATCCGGAAATAAACTAATCTTTTCTGCACCCTACGGCAAAACCAATAATATTTATTTAAAAACCATTGATGACAATAAACTATATAAACTTACAAATACCAGATTTAATGTCTCTGATATTAAGTTTATTCACAAAGATAATGAGGAGTTTGTTATTTTTTCAGAATATACTGCTGATGGATATAAGATTTCTAAAGTAAGTTCTGATGTAACTTCCATTTACCCGACAAATGAGAAGGAATTATCAGATTCTTATGAAATTGACAAACTTGTAAGTGGTAATACTTTTAATCTAGATGATGTTGATGTGAATATCAACAAATATGAGATAAAAAAATACAATAAACTTTCGCACTTATTTAACCTTCATTCATGGGGTCCTACTGTTATTGACGCAAATACTTATAGTTTTTCTCCTGGAGTTAATCTGCTGTCGCAAAACCTTTTAAGCACATCTGTTGCTAGTTTGGGTTATTATTATGATACTGATGAAGAAGCAGGAAAATTTAAATTCAATTACGACTATTTTGGTTTATTTCCGGTATTAAGTTTTGGTTTTGAACATGGAAACAGGAAACAGTTTTACACCGACGATAGTACTAATCAAAATGTAGAGATTAAGTATAGTGAAACAGATCTCAGCGTAGGCTCATATATTCCTTTGAATTTCACCAGGAGTAAATGGATTTGGGGTATACAGCCTTATTTGGGAGCTGAGAGAAAAATTCTTAGTATGAAAGATACCATACATAGTTTTAAGGAGGATAATTTTACAGGATTAACCTATCGGATAAACTTATATAACAGATTAAAAAGATCCAAAAGGGATATCTTTCCAAAGTGGGGACAGAGTATTGATTTGATTTACCGTCATACCATTAACTCCTCATCAACCAATAAACAGTTTGCTGCAAGGGCTTATCTTTATTTCCCATCAGTATTTAATCATCATGGTTTTAGGATATATTCAGGCTACCAGAATAAAATAACAGAAAAATACAGTTATAGTAATTTTGTTACATCGGCAAGAGGATACTCATCACTAGCATTTAATGAATTTATGAGTTTTAAGGTGGATTATGCCTTTCCCATAATTTATCCTGATATCGACATTCCTTCTGTGGCATATCTGAGTAGGGTTTATGCTCATATATTTGGAGATTCTATGTATGATATTGATGGACAAAATTTATA
>PKTD01000233.1 GCA_002869315.1 Marinilabiliales bacterium
ATTGGTAATTCTAACATGTTTCATACGGTCTTCTTCCTTGTCAGGACGAGTAAGTTCATGCTTTTTTATTACATTATTCATATAGTCTTCAACTGCAGCACAGCCTACTATACCATATTGAGTTTTTCCCCACATTGTTTGTGCATATATGTAAAGGTAGTCTTCCTCATCTTGCACAAGCCATTCATTTTCTTTAAATCTTTCAAGGTTTGACTTTGCTTTATTATAAACCTCCTGACTATAAAGATTTACATCTTCAGGCAGGTCTATTTCAGGTTTTATAATATGTAATAATGAGTGAGGATTTCCATCAGCCTCAACTCTTGCTTCTTTTGAATTCAACACATCATAAGGCCTTGATGCAAGGTCTTTTACAATGTCCTTAGGTGGTCTTAAACCTTTAAATGCCTTTAGAATTGCCATACGTCTCTATTTTAATTATTAAGTGTTTGCTAAAATAAAAAAATCCGGCATGCCAAAGACAACCGGATTTTAAGTAATTATTTTTTCATTTAACTGTTTTCAGCGTATCTGTTATTGTAATTGTCTGCTGCATTTCCATTATTTTCATGGTACTGAGCATTTCCATTACTATTATTATAATTATAACCGTTATTATTAGTTGACGAACGCTGCAGAGAAGAGATTAATGCTCCACTCATTTTAGTTAATTCCATCAAAAACTGACGAGATTCCTGTTCATAAGTTTCGGTAATAAAGTTAGCACGATATGCGATACTTGTCATTACCAGACACTCACGAATAGCAGTCTTTGCCATTTTAAGATATTGAATAAACTGGTTTTTATTACGTGAAGAACCTTCAGTAATATAAAAAGCAATGTTTCTTGCTGAAGCATTTAAACTTGCAGCAAGTCCTGAACTGTCGTTTTCAGGGAAAAGCATATTTACATCGTTTAACCAGTTTATGTAATCAAGTGATTTATGATAGATTCTCAAGTCCTCAAATCTGAAAAATGATACTTCTTTTTCTACGTTTTCACTATTTTCTTCTGAATTATACATAACCTACACAAAGTTTAGTTTAAAAATGATTTTGGTTGTGACTCAAATTAATGAGTCGGAATATTAGTATTTGGTTTAATATTTGATCCTTAGTTAACCTTAAAAGTTGTGTCGCCACTTTCAAGGTATGCAATTATTTGCTTAGCCCCAGCAATACCTGCATTGATATTTGCTTCTGCTGTTTGAGCACCCATTTTCTTAGGAGTAAAAAATACTCTTCCTTCAAATTTTTCTGCTAATGCATCTTTACTGTCAGGAGCAATATCAGAAACATATTTGAAATTTGGTTTTTCTTCCATAATTTTCATGAGTCCTTCTTCGTCAATAACTTCCTTACGGGCAGTATTTACAATAACTGCGCCATCTTTCATATTTGAAAGTAAGCTGTAGTTAACTGACTTTTTAGTATGCTCGTTTGCAGGTATATGCAGACTTAAATAATCGCTAACAGCATATAAATCTTCAACAGTATCACAAACTGTAACTCCTTCAGCTTCCATTTTTTCCTTAGCAACAAATGGGTCGAAAGCAAAGATTTCCATTCCGAAACCTCTTGCAATATTGGCAACTAAACGTCCAACATTACCATAGGCATGAATACCTAATTTTTTACCTTTAAGTTCGGTTCCTGAAGTTCCGTTAAAATGATTACGAGCCTGGTAAACCATCATGCCTATAGCAAGTTCAGCAACTGCATTTGAATTCTGTCCTGGTGTGTTCATTACAACAACATCTTTTGCAGTGGCAGCCTCTAAGTCTACATTATCGTAACCAGCTCCGGCACGAACAACAATTTTTAAATTTTTAGCAGCCTCAATAACTTCTGGAGTTACTTTGTCGCTTCTAATTATCATAGCGTCAGCATCAGCTACAGCACCTACAAAATCATCCTGTGAAGCGTATTTTTCAAAAAATACTGATTCGTAACCGGCTTCATCCAAAGTGCTTTTTATTTGTTCAACAGCAGCCTTAGCGAAAGGCTTTACTGTGGCTATAAGTACTTTTGTCATTTTACTAGTGATTTTAGTTAACCGCGTGAGCGGGGTGATTATTTATTTTCTGATTCAAAATCCTGCATTGTTTTAACAAGAGCCTCAACACTTTCAACTGGAAGTGCATTATATGTACTGGCTCTGAAACCTCCAACACTGCGGTGGCCTTTGATTCCGATCATTCCACGCTTGCTTGCATAGTCAAAGAATGCTTTTTCTTTATCTTCAAAACCATCATTCATAACAAAACAGATATTCATGATTGAACGGTCTTCTTTATGTGTAACTGTACCTTTGAACATCGGATTTCTGTCAATTTCATCATAAAGTAAACCTGCTTTATAAACATTTGTTTCATGCATTTTGCTGATACCACCGTTTGCTTTTAACCATTTTAAAGTTTGTAGGGCAGCAAAAACTGGAAGTACAGGAGGAGTATTAAACATACTTTCCTTATCAATATGAGTTTGATAGTTTAGCATAGTTGGAATATGACGCTCAACTTTTCCTAAAATATCATTCCTAACAATTGCAAACGTAACTCCGGCAGGAGCAAGGTTCTTTTGAGCACCTCCATAAATAATTGCGTATTTTGATACGTCTATGGGGCGACTAAATATATCAGAGGACATATCAGCTACCAATGGTATAGGAGAATCTATGTCGTGCTTAATTTCTGTTCCGTAAATGGTGTTGTTCGTAGTAATGTGAAAATAATCAGCATCAGTTGGAATTACATAATCCTTTGGAATATAGTTGAATGTAGTATCTTCTGATGAAGCTACAACATCAACTTCACCAAATGCTTTGGCTTCCTTTATAGCTTTTTTCGACCATGCGCCTGTGTTTAAGTAAGCCGATTTTTTATTCATCAGGTTGAATGGAACCATTGCAAACTGTGTGCTTGCTCCTCCACCAACGAAAACTACTGAATAGCCTTCAGGGATATTTAAAAGTTCTTTGAATAATTGCTGAGCCTCTGCCATTACAGCAACAAATTCTTTTGAGCGATGTGATACTTCCATAACTGAAAGTCCGGTGCCAGCAAAATCAATAACTGCCTTAGCAGTATTTTCGATAGTATATTGCGGTAAAATTGAAGGTCCCGCATAGAAATTATGTTTTTTCATCTATATAGTTTTTATACGTTATATATGTTGCGCAAATATATAATTTAAATTACCTGTAAAATAGACTATTCCTATTTTAGAATTATTCTAATTTTGCAAAAAATTTAGAAGTGGAAATACAAAAACGTATAAATGCCTTCGCAACATTAGGCGATTATTTCAAGACTTTTGGAGTGGGAGAAGAATCTTCTGTTATTGATTTAACAAATAATGCTTATCAAAATCTTGTAAATGAGGTTGATATGGCTGATAATTATAATGCATGGTTTGTAAAAGATAATGTTGAATTCATGCTTTTTTCACTGGGAAAAAGCCTTGAGAAAGAAAATTTACAGAAATGGATTGCTGGATATAATTTGAAAGATGCTGATTTATTTCATACTAAAACTATAGCGGTAATAATGGCAGGTAATATTCCGGCGGTTGGTTTTCATGATTTTTTGAGTGTTTTGATAAGCGGAAACAAAATTTTGGCTAAACTTTCGTCGGATGATGATAGATTATTGAAGGCGATTTCTGATTTGCTAATTGACATTGAACCAAAGTTTGCTGAATACATTAGCTTTGCTGATGGGAAAGTTGCAAATTTTGATGCAATTATTGCAACAGGTTCTGGTAATACAAGCCGTTACTTCGATTACTATTTTGGTAAATATCCAAATATCATAAGGAAGAACAGAAATGGAGTTGCCGTTTTAAACGGAAACGAATCCGAATCAGATTTTGAAGCTTTGGCCGATGATATTTTTATGTATTTTGGATTGGGATGCCGTAATGTGTCGAAACTATTTGTGCCCAGTAACTATGATTTCAAGCCGATGCTGGATGTATTTGCCAAAAGGGAAGCAATACGAAATCACAGTAAATACTTTAATAATTACGAATATAATAAAGCAATTTATTTAGTTAACTCACGTCCACATTACGATTCAGGAAATTTGATGCTTACTGAAGACAGTTCTTATGCCTCGCCCGTAAGTGTTTTATATTTTGAGCATTATGACGATATTGAGAGTTTAAATAATAAATTTTTACTTGATAGTGAATCTATTCAATGTGTTGTATCTAAGGATGATAAAATTAAAAACAGGGTAGACTTTGGTAATAGCCAGCATCCGCAACTTTGGGATTATGCCGATGGTGTTGATACCATGGGGTTTTTATTGTCTGATTTCTAAGCAATTTGATAATACAAAGGATTGATAAATTTCTAATAAAATTAATATTTAAAAAAAACGAAAAAACATTTGGTAGTTTTATAAAAAGGTAATATTTTTGCAGCCCTTAAAAATGATAGGTAAAATATAGTCAGATGAAGAAAGATATCCATCCAGAAAATTATAGGTTCGTTGTTTTCAAAGACATGTCGAACGATTATTCTTTTATAACAAAGTCAACTGTTAACACCAAGGAAACTATTGAGTGGGAAGATGGAAAAGAATATCCACTAGTTAAGCTTGAGATTTCAAGCCAGTCGCATCCATTTTTCACAGGTAAGATGAAACTTGTTGATAGTGCAGGACGTGTTGATAAATTCAAAAACAAATACAAAAAGCATTTCGATAAGAAAGCTTAATAGTATAAAGAAAATTTTAATAAGACCTTCGTCATTTGGCGGAGGTTTTTTTTTGCTATGGAATTTTATTGTAGCTACTGTCATCCTATGTTTGCAAATACATTTTTTTAGTTTTAATTTCCTGAGATCGATAAAAAATCATAAGGAATGGAATAGTTCAAAACAATGCATCATAAATAAATTAACATCGTCGCTACAAAACCAAACAATAATTTTAACTTTACAGAATTAATTTTAATAGAATTTTATTTGAAATGAACTATATTTTATTCGACGGTCCTCAAAGACAAAACCTTCTGCCACTTACATTTACACGTCCTGTTGCTGAATTTAGAATCGGAATAACAACACTAAAGGAAAAGTGGGAACTTCTATTAAACCATAAACTGTCCTTTATTACAGAAGACTATTTATCAAAAAAATATCCAATAAAAAAAGGGGAGGATAATATACTTATTAATGCTGCTGTTTTACCTGATGAAAATCTGCTTAAAGAGATATTAAACCTTCAGATTGATGAATCATTGCAAAGTTCAACAACGCTGATTGCAAGTCGAATAAGAGGTGATTTTGATAAGTTAAAAATTCCAGTTGGAAATATAAAAGAATACAATTCAGAAATAGATTTAATTGAAAACACATGGGATATTTTCTCAAAAAACGATAAATATCTGAAACTGGATTTTGAAAGAATTACTTCCGGAAGAAAATCATCCACCATTAGCGATACTAACTTTATAATTGGTGATAAAGACTTGATTTTCATGGAGGAAGGAGCAAAAGCTGAGTATGTATACTTTAATACAAACAACGGCCCTATATACATAGCTAAGGATGCTGAAGTTATGGAAGGAAGTAAAATACGCGGACCTTTTGCATTGTGCGAACATTCCACTTTAAAAATGGATGCTAAGGTATATGGAGCAACAACTATTGGTCCTCACTGTAAAGTAGGCGGTGAACTTAATAATGTTGTTTTCTTTGGTTATGCTAACAAAGCCCATGATGGTTTTCTGGGTAATGCGGTGATAGGAGAGTGGTGTAATCTTGGTGCCGATACTAATAATTCTAACCTCAAAAACACCTATGAAGAAGTTAAAATGTGGTCGTATCCTAAAGGTGGATTCATAAAATCAGGCTTGCAGTTTTGTGGCTTGATAATGGGAGATCATTCAAAATCAGGTATAAACACCATGTTTAATACCGGTACTGTTGTAGGTGTTTCTTGTAATATATATGGTTCAGGTTTCCAAAGGAATTTTATTCCATCTTTTAGTTGGGGAAGCCCTGCAGGGATGAAACCCTATAATTTAAATAAATCATTTCAGGTTGCTGAAGCTGTATATCAACGCAGGAACAAATCGTTTGATGATGTTGAAAAAGATATTTTCCGACACATCAATGATTTGGAAATGGATCAGAGGAGGTGATTTGGAGTTCATCGAGTGCGCTTGAGTTCATCGAGTTATTTGTTAGGAGTTATGAGTTAGGAATTGCGGGACACACCAATGACTATTGACCAATGACTAGTTCCCAGTAGTTAATCCTCAGTCTTTAAAAGTGGTTCTAATTTGTATAACCAAAACGAACCTGTCTACATTTCATTACTGCCTTCAAACTAATTTTTACGGCAGTCAAGTCGTCAGAAAGGCCTGCAACATAAACCTTGCAACTTACACTTTAGCCTTTAGCCTTTCCAATAACTGATCAAACTCTCTTGGCATTATAGATGTCAATTATAAAGCCTCTGATTTTAAACATGAAATGAAGAAATCAATAATTTGGTAATGTGTTGCAAATCAGTTAATTAAATTTTGAAAAAAGATAGCCGTTTTGTTGTAATGACATTATGGCGCAAACTTTTAAAAATATATGGATAAAATAATCAATTTGACAGATATTATGGATGCTGACGCAGAATTTTTCCCCCTATTATCATCGGAAGATGAAGAGTTGATGAATTCAGAAGAAGTGCCAGGTGATTTACCAATTTTACCATTAAGAAATACAGTTTTATTTCCGGGAGTTGTTATACCTATAACTGTAGGTCGCGATAAATCGATTAACCTGATAAGAGAGGCTTATAAAGGAAGCAAAATAATTGGTGTTGTTGCTCAGAAAGATGCTGATATTGAAGATCCTACTTCTGATGATCTTAATAAAGTTGGAACTGTTGCTAGGATTATAAAAACCCTGCAAATGCCTGAAGGCAATACAACAGCAATTATACAGGGTAAAAAACGCTTCGAAATTAATGAAATTACACAGGAGGATCCCTATTTTAAGGCTGATGTTAAAAACTTCGAAACCGATAATAAAGTTCCGGAAACAGAAGAGTTTCAGGCCCTTATATCTTCTTTAAAGGATATGGCAATTCAAATTATTGAAAAATCGCCTAATATTCCCACAGAAGCCGTATTCGCACTAAATAATATAGAAACACCTGCTTTTCTGGTAAATTTTGTTTGTTCAAACCTGAACTCCGACAATAAGACAAAACAAAATCTACTGGAGATATCGAATGTAGAAGAAAGAGCAAACAAAGTATTGGGGATACTTACCAAAGAGTTGCAAATGGTAAACCTAAAAACCGATATACAGAAAAAGGTAAAAACTGATTTAGATAAGCAACAGCGTGATTATCTTTTAAATCAGCAACTTAAAACAATTCAGGAAGAGTTGGGTGGGGGTCCGCACGACAACGAAATCAAGGAACTTGAGCAAAAAGCCAGAAAAAAGAAATGGTCGAAAGATGTTGGTCAGACCTTTAAGTCTGAATTGCAAAAATTGCAGAGGATGAATCCCTCAGCAGCGGAATATTCAATTCAACTAAACTATCTGGATGTTTTTGTGGAATTGCCTTGGGAAGAGTTTACAAAGGATAATTTAGATTTAAAAAGGGCCGACAAAATACTTAATGAAGATCATTACGGACTTGAGAAAATCAAGGAAAGAATAATTGAATATCTGGCAGTTTTAAAACTCAAAAATAATATGAAGGCGCCTATCTTATGTTTTGTAGGTCCTCCGGGAGTTGGTAAAACATCTCTCGGTAAATCCATTGCCAGAGCATTGGGTAGAAAATATATCAGAATGTCGCTGGGAGGTGTTCGCGATTAGGCTGAATTAAGAGGCCATCGTAAAACATATATAGGTGCTATGCCAGGACGAATTATCCAAAGTTTAAAAAAAGCAAAGGCAA
>PKTD01000109.1 GCA_002869315.1 Marinilabiliales bacterium
ATGATACCCGAAGGTGTTAAAACTGCTGACAGCGATAAAAGTGTAACAGAAAATTTTGCAGCAGAGCATTTGAAAATTGGTATTGAGTCGTTAAATCAGTTAATAAATAAAGGTTTAACCGTAAAACACCTAAGGTTCTAGTGGTAAAATTTGATGAAATAATAAGGGATGCTAAAAACAATGTATTTTATCCCATTTACTTTCTTTATGGAGAAGAGTCATTTTTTATTGATGAAATAACAAATTATCTGGAGCAAAACATACTCGATGAGGCTTCAAAAAGTTTTAATCAGACTATGGTTTATGGCAGGGATGTGGTTGCGCGTGATATTGTTGACATGGCCAGACGTTTTCCCATGATGGGTAATTATCAGGTTGTAATTGTTAAAGAAGCACAAGCCATAAAGGATATAGAAGAACTTGAAATATATCTGGATAATCTTATGCCTTCTACAATACTTATCATTAATTATAAATACAAAAAGCCTGATAAAAGAAAGAAGTTTTTTAAAAGACTCTCCAAGTCGGAAGATGTTGTTTTTTTTGAGTCAAATAGGCTGTATGATAATCAGATACCGAGGTGGATAAGCGATACTATAAAAATTATGGGCTATAGTATAAATCCCATGGCTGCAGCATTGCTATCTGAATATATAGGCAACGACCTAAATAATTTAGCCAACGAAATAGGAAAACTTATTATAAATCTGAAAGAAGGAGAGCAGATTTCTGAAGTTCATGTTGAAGAGAATATTGGTATTAGTAAAGACTTTAATATTTTTGAATTGCAAAAGGCTCTTACTAATCGTGATGCTTTAAAAACCCAAAGGATAGTTCAGCATTTCGAAGCTAATCCCAAGGAACATCCTCTACAGATGTTAACAGTAGTATTAAACAATTTCTTTGTTAAAGTTTATACCGTTCATCATGTTAAAGGAGGTGCCAAAGATATAGCCTCTGAACTGGGAATTAGTCCGTTTTTTGCCAACGATTATATAAAGGCAGCAAAAGTATTCTCAGCCAAAAAGATTGAGAAAATAATTTCTGAAATCAGAGAAGTGGATTTAAAAGCAAGAGGATTAGGAATTACAGATGGAACAAGTTATGGTCCACTTAAGGAATTGGTTTTTAATATAATAAATTAATTTTTTGTATTTGCCCCGGATTTGAACCCTGAGGAATCAAAAAAATAAAAAATTAGTTCCCAAATATTTTATTTATTATTTCATCATATTTTTCATGAATGCTTTTGCGTTTTAATTTCAGGTTTGGTGTTATCTCACCTGAATCTATAGTCCATTCGTGATCTATGAGTTCAAATTTCTTTATTTTTTCAGTATCACCAAAACCTTTATTGAAACAATTGATTTCCTTTTTATATCTGTTGATAATCAATTTATTTTTAATCATTTCGGCATTAGTAGTATACTCAATTTCTTTAATCTTACACCAGGATCTTAAATGTTCAAATGAAGGAACTATAAGTGCTGCAGCGAATTTCTGATTTTCACCTATTACCATTATCTGGTCAACAAATGGGGATTCTTTAATTTTATTCTCCAACAAAACTGGTGAAATATATTTTCCCATGGAAGTTTTGAATATCTCTTTTACCCTTCCGGTAATTTTCAGCATTCCATCTTCATCAATAATTCCCTGATCACCAGTATGCATCCACCCATCTATAATTGCCTCTTTTGTCATTTCAGGATCTTTATAATATCCTTCCATAACATTATCACCTTTAACGAGGATTTCTCCTCTATCAGAGATTTTGACCTTATTACAACTTATAGGAGGACCTACAGTTCCAACTTTTCTTTGTCCCGGTTCAAAAGTATTAACTGCTATTACGGGAGAAGTTTCTGTCATTCCATAACCTTCTATTAACGGTATACCAGCAGCATTAAAAACTCGAGCTAAGCGTGGTTGTATGGCAGCACCTCCAGAAATAACAGCACGCATATTTCCTCCCAAGGCCTCTCGCCACTTGACAAATATTAATTTATCAGCAATTTTTAATCTTAAATCATAAAGCAAACTACGATCATCATATTCATACTTTTCTCCCAGCCGGACTGCCCAAAAGAACAATTGCTTAGCAATACCATTTAACTTTCTGCCTTTGCCTATGATTTTATCATAAACTTTTTCCAGCAAACGCGGAACGGTTGTCAGTATCTCAGGGCTTATTTCCTTAAGGTTGTCTCCTATGGTTGCCATACTTTCCGCATAATAGATAGACACACCTAAATACAAATAAATATAAATATTTGTCCTTTCATAAACATGACATAAAGGAAGGTAACTCAGGCATTTACTTGTTTGGTCGACTGGAAAAATA
Source organism: Marinilabiliales bacterium (assembly GCA_002869315.1). Lineage (GTDB taxonomy): Bacteria > Bacteroidota > Bacteroidia > Bacteroidales > F082 > BM524. The sequence goes on from PKTD01000109.1 coordinate 2,345, forward strand.
TGGTAAAGTGCTAATACATTACTAAGAATATTTTTGTGTGTAAGCATAACACCTTTCGGATTTCCTGTAGTTCCGGAAGTGTAAATCATAGTTGCTATATCATCTTCGAGAATGGAAGACTTAATATCTTCGAGATGATTTTTATGTGCTTCCGGATCGCCATTATCCAGTAACTCATCGAACTGTTTAATTCCATCAACTTCTGTAAATGAAAAAATGCTGATTTCATTATCCAGTTGAGGGAGGATATGCTTAATCTTTTTGTAAAGAAATGCATCTTCTACGAAAAGTACTTTTACTTCTGAATGGTTTAATATATAGCGATAATCCTGCTCGCTGATAGTTGGATATATGGGTACATGTATTGCGCCAATTTGAAGAACTCCAAAATCAACAAAATTCCATTCGGGGCGATTGGAAGAAATGGTTGCAATTTTGTCTCCTTTGGAGATGCCAAGATTCAGCAATGCAGAACTTATGATATCTGCATAATTTCTAAAATCCTTTAAACTGTATTTTACCCATTCCTTATTTACCTTACCCGCAAGGCAATCGTCTTTCGGTATAAATTCTTTTTCATACCTGGATAATAAATCAAAAATACGCTTTAGTTCCATAAACCATGTGTATAATTAGCGAGTGCAAAAGTAAACCTTTTTTAAATAATTATAATATGCTATAAATCAGTATAATGCCTATTGGCTTAATGTTCATTAACAAATTGTTTTGCTAATAATCTGTATATTTAAATAATGCCTAGCTACTGTGTTATTAGCGCTTATATTTATATTTTCATCCGAATGCACAAAAGATATAATGTTTTTGTTTAATTGTATTTTCAAATTAAGGTTTTGAACTTATCTGGAGTTTTTGCCTCTTTAAAATTGTAGAAGCAAAAAAATGCAGATATTTGCCATATAATTAGTATTGCATGAAAATAGTTAGCGTAATTGGCGCACGGCCACAAATAATTAAGGCTGCGGCTTTAAGCAGAGCGATAAAAAATATTTATTCTGATAATATTACAGAACTCATTGTGCATACCGGGCAGCACTATGATGATAATATGTCGCAGGTTTTTTTCGATGAGTTGGGAATTCCAAAACCAAACTATAATCTCAATGTGGGAAGTTCATCACATGGTGTTCAAACGGCAAGGATGATAGAAGGTCTGGAAGAAATATTTTTGAATGAAAAACCTGATTATGTTGTGGTTTATGGCGACACCAATTCAACACTTGCTGCTGCTATCGCTGCTTCAAAAATTCACATCCCTATAGTGCATATTGAAGCAGGATTGCGATCCTTTAATAAAAGAATGCCAGAGGAAATAAACCGTATAATGTGTGATCATGCGTCTACACTATTGTTTAGTCCCACAAAAACAGGTTATGATAATTTAATAAGAGAAGGTTTCGAGAAATCCACTAAAAAGCAATATAATGCTGATAATCCGGCAGTATTTCATTGTGGAGATGTTATGTACGACAATAGCCTGTATTTTAAAGAGATAGCATTGGATAAGAGTTGCGTTCTTAAGGAAAATGATCTTAAAGAGGGTAACTTTATTTTGGGAACTATTCACAGAGATAATAATACCGACCAGGCAGAAAGGCTAAATGCAATTATCTCTTCATTGATACAAATTTCAGAAAATGAGAATATTGTTTTACCTCTTCACCCCAGAACTGCAAAACTGTTAGATAAAAACCTGGATGCAGAACTTTTTGAAAAGTTAAAGTCGTCACAGAGTATTAAACTTATACCTCCAGTTTCATTTTTAGATATGATAGCTCTGGAGAGCAATTGTAAAATGGTTATAACTGATTCCGGTGGGGTTCAGAAGGAGTCATACTTTTTTGAAAAGCCTTGTATTATTTTAAGGCCTGAAACTGAATGGAAGGAGATTGTAGAAGTTGGTGCAGCAGTTATTGCTGATGCTGATGAAAATAAGATTCTTATGGCTTATGAAAAATTTCTTTCAAATTCATTGCAAAATTACCCGGATATATTTGGAGATGGCAAAGCTGCCGAATTTATTTGTAAGACTATGATTGAAAATAATTAGTCCCAAACAAAACGCCATTCACCATTTTGTTGCCTTTTCCAAACAGTGTGAAATATTCCAGTATCTGACTTCGCTATTCCAGAACTGTCGTAGGTAGTAAATATATAGTTCCCATAGGTATATGCCATATCCCCAGATATTGATACATCTACAAAATCAGGTTCCCAAATAAGTTTTATCTTTTCATTAGCATTACTGTAATTTTGATAGAAATCATTAATTGAGTTTTTTCCTTTCACCAATTTATTACTCCTCAATAAGACTACCTCATCAGCAGAAAATTCTGTAAATGCTTTCTGAAGACCATTATTTTCAACCGATTTACAAAACTCCGCTTCTGTTGCAATAACTTCATCTTTCCATAACTTCATATTGTTTTCTGTATTATTACAACATGAGGAAATTAATATAAAAAGCAGGCTAAAACTAGATATCGTTTTCATGTATTAAAACAGTTTGTTATCTATCAACTGTTGGAAAGTATCTTCCATGGAATCTTTAAGTGGACGATATTTAAGCCCTAATTCTTTTATTCCTTTGCTGTTATCAGCAATAAATGGATGGCCGACGTTCCTGGAAATAATTTTCCTGTTTAAACTTTTGCTCAGGATTGGTCCTATTAGCCATACCATAGCTTTGGGAAGTTTATTTTTAGGAAGTGGGTATTTCTTTCCATATTTTGGCATTAAGGTTTTTCCCATATCTATAAATGTGGTATTGTATGCCGATACAATATGACGTCCTTTCACTTCCGGCTTAAAGCCACCCTGATAATGTGCATATGCCAGATCTCTGACATCTACAACTCCAATACCAAAGTCGGGTGCTCCGGTTTTCATCGAACCGTCGCCAAATTGTTTTAAAATGGTGAATGATTCAGATGTTACTGCTGTTGGGTTTAAGGCAGGTCCTATTACCAATGATGGATTAATAACCACTAAATCCCATCTGTTTTGCTTTTTTACAATTTCCCATGCTTCCTTTTCGGCCAGAGTTTTTGAATATGAATATGCCTGATGATTGAGTGATGAACTAGTATTCCATACCTCTTCAGTAAATTTTCCATCAGGAGTGTTTTTTAAGTCGGCATTATCACCATATATTGCTGCGCAACTACTGGTTAATACAACTCTTTTTACCGATTCTGTTTTGTTTGCCTGCTCCAATACATTTCGAGTGCCTAATAATGCAGGATCAACGAGTTCAGTTTGAGGATCCTTAATATTTGAAGTAAATGGTGATGCGGTATGATATACCAGTTCGCAGCCTTTCATTGCTTCGGCATAAGAGCCGTTTTCCAATAAATCGGATTTGAAATATTCTATTTTCCCTGATGATTTTTTAGCAATTTCATCAAGATGTTTAATCTTTTCCTTATTATCAGGATCTCTAACAGCTGCATGTACTGTATGTCCTTTTTCAAGTAGTTCTTTTACCAGCCAGGAGGCAACATATCCTGATGCTCCTGTAACTAGTATTGGTTTTGTATTATCTATTTTTGTCATTTTTGAGATTTTTATTATTTTGCAATAGTCAGTAGTTCAATTAATTAAAGAGCAAAGATATGTTTTTGTTATGATGAATAAAGTTAATTTATTCAAAATATTTAATTCTTCATAAGCCACCCAATTCTATCATATGATAATGCGTAGTGAAGTATAACAAAAAATGTTAGTACATAACTGATAATAGTCATTCCAATGCTATAAAAGGCCCAAATAGCAAAGCCAAATATTAATAACTCCAATATCAGACGAATTATTCCTGGTGTTTTTATTACTGTTTTTCCGGAACGACTTGGGTCATTTGGGACGGCAAAAATTCCCCAGATTGCCGCCATTGAAATTGGACACAAAACAGCAAGAATGAGGGCAGCAAAGCCTTCAGTTTGTCCATAGCCCCAAATGCCTGCAGCAGTAAATGCTATCAATTCTAAAATAAATCTTAAGAAGAGGTTGATTGGATGTTTTCCCATTTTTTTTATTGCTATAGTTTTTTTTACTCCATCTTATAAAATTACTCCAATTCTTAGGTTTAAGTAAATTATAAATTCTGAATAGTCTTTATAGTTTGCATCAAAATTATATCGATAACCTCCACCAGCGCAAAATTCAAAATTAAAATTTCGTCCTATTGCACGCTTTATTCCCCACAAAGGTGTAATTGTTATCATATCAAGTGCTTCAGCATCAGAAGGTATGAGAAATACTTTAGTGTTTAATTTTATTTTTAAACCTAAAAAATCTCCACTGTTAGAATCTATCCTTTTTGATTTTCTGAGTCGTCGTTTTAAGTTGTAATAAAAACGAGGTTCGAGGCTTAAAGCCGGAATTAAATATCCACTTTTTATCTTATTGCCGGAATGTTTAAAATACACATCTAAACCAAGGTCAGACCTTAAAGTGAGCGTATTTGATAGTTTAGCCTCATTATATGCCCAAACACCAAATGTACCTATCTGCAATCCCATATTTGATTCTGTCAGCGAGGCCTTTTCTTCCTGGCAAAAAATATTAAGCGACAGAAACAAAAAAATTATAAGTTGGATTAATTTCTTCATGAATAAATATCAAATGCAAAATTAAAACATATTCATAATTACATTTTATATTTTTTAAAATAGCTTATGCAGAGTTAGTTACCTTTCTATTTTAAAGGTAGCCCAGCCATTGTTATTGATAAAAATTTCAAGATAAGACCCACTAACTTTGAACTGATAGTTTGATAATCCATTAATTATTGTTGGTTTAGCCTTAAGATATGTTCGTCCGCTATTTGTAGTGTATTCCAGTTCTCCAATATTCTCACCCTCTATTTCAAGGCTAACAGTACGGTCACTTTTCATTTGTAACAAGCCTTCAGGAGGGTTTTTTAGTTTTACATCTGAAGTAAAGTAATAATCATATACAAAAGGATAATTACTAAATTCCTCTATTGATTTATCTGTAAGTAACCATTTCTTATCCAGTGGATAGTGGTTTAATACGAAATCATCTGGATCTGTAAAAAAGAAAATATCAGTGAATTGCTTAACAAATTTGCCACTTTGATCATCTTTATGCCCTGCGCCCCATGTCACATCCACAAGTTTCCACTCGCCATTTATTTTAACTGCATTCCATGTATGGTCAGGAACCTTTGGTATTTTCCCGATATACCTGGGAGATAATTTACTAAATCCCTGAACCTTTACACATTCGATATCATTAAGATCACATAATATTTTAAACAAAGAAGAATAACCTTCACACACTGCTTTTCTTCTCTTTAAAGTACTATTTGCATCCTCATACATAATATCATATTCCTTTTGTTTGCGCTCCTCCTCTGATTCATATGATATTCGTATTCTTTTATTTTTTGTTTTTGCAAGTTTGAAGTCGTATTCAACATTATTTGCTATCCAGCTATAAACTGCCCTTGTTTTATCTTCCTCATTAGAAAAATCCTGGTCGATTTGCTTTGCTAATTCTTCAATACTGGAAAAT
>PKTD01000111.1 GCA_002869315.1 Marinilabiliales bacterium
GAAATTTACGATGTAATGGCAAAATGGGATCCTGATAGTTTAGTAGATTATGGAGGATGGGGCATAAAAAAGATAAAGTTTTTTATCACTAATGCAAATCCTAATATAAAAGTGAAAGTTTGGGAAGGCCCCGATGCTGTGGAGATTTATAGTAAGACTGTTGTTAATTATAATGTAAATGATTGGACAGAAGTTACTTTAGACTCAATAATACCATTTGATCATACTCAAGAATTATATGTGGGTTATAATGTTGACATGTCGATGATGGAATTAGGTGGAATTGTTACAGCTACAGATGACGGTCCCCCTGTTGATAATTATGGAAATTTAGTTAGATGGAACGGACAATGGCTTTCGGAATATAATAATCATAACCTGAGAGTATTGTTTCAGGAAGTGGTAAATGCTGATTTCACAGCAGATGAATTAGAAGTTTGTGTTGGAGGTAGTGTTAATTTCACTGATCTTACTGATATTACTCCGGTTTCCTGGAACTGGACTTTTGAAGGAGGGACACCTGCAACAAGCACAGAGCAAAATCCAATGGTAACATATAATTCGGCTGGAACATTTAATGTCGAGTTGGTTGTTACTACCTCCAGTGGTACTAATGTTACTGTTTTAAAGGAGGATTATATTGATGCTGTAATTTTAGCTGAAGCCCCTGACACTCCAACAGGTGATACTGATATCTGCCCTGATCAAAATACCACCTACTCAACAAATACCGTTCAATATGCTGATTGGTATGACTGGGAAGTTACGCCAGCAGAAGCAGGAACCTTTAGCGGGTTTGGCAAAAATGTAATGTTTATTCCTTCTGATACATGGTCAGGCGATTATACAATAAAAGTCAGAGCCGTAAATGCGTGTGGTGATGGAGCATGGTCAAATGAATTAAACTGCACATTAAATGAAGGTCCTACTGAATACTATTTGTCAGAAGGAGGTTTTCTATGTGTCGATAGTGAAGGTTTAGAGATTACTCTTAGCGGATCAGATATTGGAGTGGATTATTATCTGCTTTATGCTGGAGACACAGTTTCAGGACCAATTGCAGGTACTTCGGAAGAAATAAGTTTTGGGTATTTTACAGAGGAAGGATATTATACATCAATAGCATTTAATGGAGATTGTTCTTCTTATATGATTGGAGATGCTTTAATCACAATCATCGATATTTTACCTGAAGCAGTGGGAACACCTACAGGACCTGAAACTGTTTGTGCTGATACCATTTCGGAGTACATAATAGAAGCAGTTGAAAATGCAAATTCATACATCTGGACAATAATTCCAGAAGAGGCAGGAGCAATTGAGGGCGATAGTTTAATAGGTATTGTAAACTGGAATGCCACTTATGAAGGTGTTGCTGAAATTGCTGCCAGAGCTCAAAATGATTGTGGAGCAGGACCTTCAGGCTCTAGTTTGGAAGTAATGGCTTATGCAGAACCAACTCCAAATATAGCCGGAGATGAATTGGTTTGCCAGTATGACTACGGAACTTATGCTGTCGACTTTAGTGAATATAGTCAGTATGAATGGACAGTTAGCGGAGGTATAATAATTGAAGGCGAAGGAAGCAATGAAATTGTTGTCTATTGGACAGCTCCTCAGGGAAGTATTAATACAGTTGATGTTACAGAAACCAAAATAGAAACTTGCGAAACTGTAGCAGAAACTTTTGAAGTAACAATCGACCAATGTGTAGGTATTAAGGAAATGGAAAAAACAGACTTGATAGTTTATCCTAATCCTGCAAAAAACCAGGTAACAATAAAACTGGATGGAGTTCCAAATGGTTTAGTTGATTTACAGTTAATGGATTCAAAAGGTAAATTAGTTATCTATGAAAATCATTATCTGACAAGTAATTCTTTGAAATCAACTTTAAATTTATCTACTTTAAATAATGGATTATATATTATTGTGATTAGGTCAAAAAACCAAATTTTAATCCATAGAAAGTTGGTTTTAATAAGATAAACAAATTTTAACTAACAATTGCATTAAAATTGCTAGTATTATTTGATTAATCAATCCCAAAGATTTTCTCAATGAGAAATATCTTTGGGATTTTTTTGTTAGTTCTTCTTTTAGTATCCAATAGTAAATATTACTACAATAAGAGGCAAGATCTCGACTGATAAAATCCACGATGAAAAAAAATACTAATTTTGAAGAAAAAATACAAAGTGGATATAACATTATACGATGTAATAAATACTTTTTTATATCTCGGCTCACTGCAGGGGTTTATACTAACGTATTTTTTATTCGGGATTAAAAAAAATAATATCTCTAATCGTCTACTTGGAATTCTAACAAGTTTATGGGCAATAATTTTACTTTTTTTTGCTCTGCAATCATTAGGTATAAATACTAAATTCCCACATTTACTTAATACTGTAAGTCAGTTATTATTTGCCTGGTTCCCATTACTGTTCTTGTCAGTAAAGTATTTCGTTACAAGTCATAGCCGATTTGACAGAAAGGACTTTTTACATTTTATACCATTATTGTTAAGTATACTTATTCTAATACCTTTCTATACCGAAGCGGGAGCTACAAAGTTGATCATGGTTAGAAATCCTGAAGGATATTATTCAATTGCCAGCATGATAAATGAGGAAATGCTGTCAGTTCAGGGTGTGGTTTACTCAGTAATAATTCTGATGGTCTTGAGAAACTATGAAGATCGTGTGATTGATTATTATTCAAACATCAATCAGTCAATTATTAAGTGGATTAAAGTAGGCGTTATTTTAATACTTTTTGCATGGATTATTGGAATAGTGGGAACTATAATTGAAAGATCCAGAGTTGATATCGGCATAGACTTATTCTTTTTTGTTTATCCAATTTTTGTAATTATAATTTATGGTATTAGTTATGTTGCTCTCAGATCGGGAGAAGTATACAAATTAAAATCCGATCATATAAGTGAGTTAGTAAGTATAGGTTATATAAAAACAAAATCAGGAAATAATAAACTTCAAAACAATACCCAGTCTGAAAGAAAAAATACAGAATTATCTGAAGATGAGAATGAGTTTGAAGATAAACTTAATACAAGACTAGTTTCCTTTTTTGAAAATTCTAAACCCTACCTGAATCCTGATTTAAGTCTTCAGTCGCTTGCCCATGACCTTAGTGTAAGCAGACACCAACTATCAGCTACAATAAACTTAAAACAACAAATGAACTTCTTTGAATTGGTTAACTCCTACAGGGTAAAAGAAGTGGAGGAATTAATGAAAAATGACCCTGAAGGTAAAATAAAGATTTATGAACTCGCCTATGATGCAGGCTTTAATTCTAAAGCTACTTTCTACAGAATTTTCAAACAATTCACCGGTCAAACACCCAATGATTACCGTAAAGCAATTATATCGCAAAGTTAATTTGCGCTTGGCTGATGTATTCCATTACCTTGAAGCCAATTTGGATTTTTACGTTTTCAGGCCTTATTGAATGTGAATTTACCGTTCCTATACCAAAAAACATACAAGCCATGCTTTACAGAGTTAAATTCTTGCTTTTATAAATACATTTGATTTTAAAATTATTTTCAATCCAAAAAAACCTTTTTTCATATTGCTAGTAACTAAAGAGTATCTTTGTAATACTAATAATAGTCATGAAAAGAATATTACTTTTTGCTCTTTTACTATTTATCATCTCTGAGGTTAATAGTCAGCCGATTTTTCCGGAAAATGGGCCTCTTTATAAAGATGATGTTGTCCCAAGAATAGATATAACAATAGATCCAGATACTTTAAACTGGCTTTATCAAGAAGAAAATCTAGAAAGCGATATTGAATTTTCTGCAAGATTTATTTTTGCTAATGGTGATATTAAAGATACAGTTGAGCCTGTAGGTTTCAGATTAAGAGGAAACACAAGTCGTTATTCCCAGAAAAAATCATTCAAAGTATCTTTCAATACATTTGAGTCTGGTGCAAAATATTATGGAGTCGAAAAACTCAACCTTAATGGAGAACATAATGACCCTGGAATAATCAGGTCGAAAGTTTGTTGGGATATTTTTAATAAAATTGGGATTCCTGCTCCCCGGGCAAACCATGTAAGGGTTTATATAAATGGCGATTATTACGGACTCTATATAAGCGTTGAACATATCGATGAAGAGTTTGTGAAATCTCGCTTTACTTATAATAATGGTAATTTATACAAATGTTTGTATCCTGCTAACCTGCAATATATTGGAGATGATCCTGATTTGTATAAACTTGAAAATGGAGGCCGCAGAGCCTATGAATTAAAAATAAATGAGGAAAAGGATGATTATAGTGATATTGCAAATTTTATCGATGTATTAAATAATAACCCAGGTTCTTCATTAAAATGCAATCTGGATGTAGTTTTTAACCAGTATGATTATCTAAAAGTTATAGCTGCGGATATTTTACTTGGCAATTGGGATGGATATATCTATAATCAGAATAACTTCTATTTGTATCATAACACAATCTCTGACAAATTTGAGTATATACCTTATGATCTTGATAATACAATTGGGATTGACTGGTTAGGAAGGGATTGGGGAACCCGTAATATGTACGACTGGCAAAATCATGGCGATTATCGACCTCTGTATGAGAGGATTATTGCTGATGAAGAATTGAGAAATCAGTACACAAATTTTATGAATAATCTGGTTTATAATATTCTTGACTATGATTCTTTAAAACTTTCCATAGAGCAAAGGAGAGACATGATTGCCCCTTATATACAAAATGACCCATATTATCCTTTGGATTATGGATATACAATAAACGATTTTTATAATTCCTTCAATAACTCTTTAGGAGGTCATGTTGATTACGGCCTTTTTCCATTTTTGACAACCAGGATAAACAGCATTAAGAGTCAATTGGAGAATTCTAATATGCTCCCTATAATAAAATACATTAGCCATAAGAGATTGTCGGTTAGTGATGTGAGGATTAATGCAATGGTATATGCTCAATTAGATCCTGTAGATGTTGAATTGATATATTCCATTGGAGAAGATGAAATAACTAATTTACCCATGTTTGATGATGGATTACATGATGATGGTATGGCTAATGATGGATATTATGGAATTAACTTGTCTGACCTTCCAGTTGATATGTCCTTAAGTTATCAGGTAAATGCTAAAGATGGCCTTCAGGCAAGTAATACTTTACCATGTGATCCTATTTTAATACCTCCTGGCGGAAATAATGACATCGTATTGTATATCAATGAGTTTATGGCCGATAACGATAATACTATAGCTGATGAACATGGCAATTATGACGATTGGATAGAATTATATAATCCTGAAAACGAAACTGTTTGGTTGGGTGATAAATATATGACCGACGACCTGAGCGAACCCAATAAATGGCAGTTGCCAGATGCCTATATTGACGCTGGTGGTTTTGTCTTGGTGTGGGCAGATGATGAAACCGACGAAGGTCCATTTCATGCCAATTTTAAACTAAGTAAAGGTGGCGAAGAAATAGGTTTGTTTTTTAATGATCTAACTGCAATTGATGAGATTTTGTTTGATGAGCAATCTACTGATATTTCATATGGCAGAGAAGAAGATGGATACGCAAATTGGATTTTCTTTGAACAGCCTACCCCTTTAGCTAGTAATCAAACATCTGATATTGATGAAAAATTCAGTGGTAAGCATTTTGTTATTTATCCGAACCCTACCACCGGTAGTTACGTATATTTTTCTAAAAACATAAATTATAATATGTTTGACATATATGGCAGGTTAGTTGATGCCGGTATGAATTCTACAGGTATAAATATTACTGACTTTAAAAAGGGAATGTATATAGTTGTATCAGAAACTGCTTACAAACAAAAATTAATAATTGATTGAGGCCATAAATACAAAACAAAATTACTATCAGTATTACAGGTACAGATGTCAATAAAATTTATTTTAGTTCTAAATATTGGAAAAAGGAGTTTCTTATTCTTTTACTTCTTTTAAAAAATTAAGGAACGCGTTTTTTAATAAATTAATTAGTTTGCCTTTTTATACCAAATATACCACGCTAAAGAATATAAATCTGACTGCTTTTTCGATTCCATTTTTTCAATGTCTTTAATCGACTCAGGACTTAAAACAAGATAATCCTTGCCGGGATTCCAATTAGCTGGTGTAAGAACCTTTTCTTTTTCAACTTTTTGTAAAGCAGTTAAGGTTCTGAGTATTTCATCAATATTTCTACCCACTTCCATAGGATATACAAAAACTGCTCTAACCTTATTATCTGGGCTTATTATAAACACAGCCCTAATGTCTCTTGAATCGTTTGATTTAGGGTGAATCATCCCGTATTTTTTTGAAATTTCATAATTATAGTCAGAAATAATTGGGAAGTTAATTTTCATAATACCTCTGTCCATAAAATTTATTTCTTCCATTGATTTTGTCCAATCAATATGACTATTAAGGCCATCGGTAGAAAGTACTATAAGTTGAGTGTTCTTTTTCTTGAATTCATCTTGCAGATAAGCTAGTTCCAAAATTTCGGTAGTGCATACCGGAGTAAAAGCAGCAGGATGACTTAAAATGATTTTCCATTTATCATAATAATCATCGGGAAAGTTAATGTCTCCTAAAGTTGATTTTGCAATAAATGCTGGAGCATCTTCTGAAAGGCCTGGCATTCGGGTTTTAAAATTCGACTGGGAAAAACTGGAATTTATAATGGCTAAAATAAGCAAATTAATAAATAAAAATGTTCTCATTTTGATAAGTTTTAGTTAAGAATATGGGCTAATATAGCATATAAAATACTGATAATCCATTAATTAACAATATTTTAACTATACTGTTAAAGTTCTGTTAATAAATAACTAATAATGGATTAGTCAATTATTAAGGGTTCAATGATATCAGGTGAAAAATTTTAGAATAAATAATTTGAAAGAATACTAGTTTTAATAGTCTATTTGTTTTTTGTTTCTATTTCCTTTTCCAGTGCTTTCATTATTTCCTGAGACTTTTTTCTCTTGGCATCCAGTTCATCTCTTTTGATTTGCTGTATAGAGTCTTTTTTTCTTTGATCCTCATCGCTTTTTAGTTCTCTTTGTTTTTCCTCATACTTTATATTACTCTCTATAACTTTTTTTGTTTGCTCATAATGCTGTTTTTGTCTTACTTCTTTTCGGTAATATTTTCTGTAAGTTATCAGCCCTGCAACAATTATTATTAATATAATGATGACCGCAAATTGTACTTTACTTCTAATTTTCATAGTAATGACTAATTAAAATTATCCAATAAATAGTAAACTTTAAGTGAAGCAAAAGTAAAAAATAATTATTTCGTTCAATTACACTCGTAAGTTAGTTTGGTTCCGACATAACATTTTTCTACTTTACCTTCTGCCTGATTTTCTCTAACTATATCAAATGCTTTGGTTTTTTTAACGAAAGGAATGGGAAGTTTATCTGTACAATGGTTTAAAAAAAGATCAGGATTGTCGTATTTTTTTTTGAGAGTTATTATAACATGTAAAACTTCTTCAGGAGAGTAACTAACCATATGTGTTCCCCCGATTATGGCAATAATTTTACGCCCTGTAGTTTCTTTTACTTGTTTACAAATATTTAAAATACCGCTATGTGCACATCCGGCAATAATAATCTCACCTTCCTTAGTACTTATAATCAAACTTAAATCGTCCAATATAGGATCTTTTACGAGTTTGCCATTTTCTCGGTGGAATGCCATTTTTTCGGTTCCATCAACTTCTGGTCTTTCAGTGATTTCACCACTTGTATAAATATTATTAGAAATTTGTTGTGATTTATTATTTAAGATAA
>PKTD01000188.1 GCA_002869315.1 Marinilabiliales bacterium
ACCCAAACGACATCCATGCAAGAGAAGTTCCATACCATGTTTTTTTATTTGATGGATGTTTTATATAAGGTATTCCTTCGCCACTGATTTTAAGTCCCAGAGGCTTGTTGAGAGACATGGAATATAATTTGTCTATAAAGGCTGAAGGATTATTCTTATATGCCTCGGTAATTATAATTGATAAGCCAACATTTGAAGATTGTTCAAATGCATCCCGAACAGATATACGGCCATTTCCAATTTTATGTACATCCTGCACAGTTCTGCCATAATACATTTTATAACCCGCACCGGTAACCAAACTATCTTCCAAATTGGTTTTACCATCATCTAATGCAGCAAGTAATGCAGGCAATTTAAAAGTAGAGCCTGGCTCTATACTTTCTCCAATTGCGTAATTATAAGTCTCCTCATATTTTCTTTCTGAACTGTCGTAGCGCAAATTTGCTATTGCCTTAATATCTCCTGTTTCGACTTCCATAACCACTGCACAACCCTGAAATGCTTTATGAATAACTAACTGCTCAAGCAAAGCACTCTCAGCAACATCCTGAATATTAACATCAATGGTTGTAACTATATCCATCCCATTTTGGGGCTCCACTTCATTTTCATTATAAAGAGGAATCCAATCACCATGATTTATCCTACGGCGAAGTTGCTTTCCATTCTTACCTTTGAGATACTCGGAATAAGCACCTTCGATACCCACAAACAAATCCTCTTTTGCATTTTCATAACCTATAGTCCTTGCTGCCAATTCTTTATATGGATGTTCCCGTTTTGTTTTACGATGAGTTATTAACCCACCGCTATATTTTCCATTTCGGAAAATGGGAAGTTTTCTTAATTTTTTTAATTGCTGATAGGTGGTTTTCCTATTAATTAGGAAATAACGATTACCAGATTTTCGTGCTTTTACTAAATCACTCTTTATTCTGGCTTTTGATTTTTTTCCAATAATTGTGCTTATTCCCAATGCCAAAGAATCTACTTTGGAATAAAAGAGGTCATCATGTATTAATGGTGAAGCTGCATCGAAGCGAACTTCAAAAATCGGAATTGAGGTAGCCAGAAGATTTTCATTAATATCCAGAATATTCCCTCTACTGGCTTCTAGATTAAATTCCTTTATTTCCTGGGTTTCGGCTTTCTCAACCCATTTCTCCCTTTCTTTAAACTGGATTAATACCAACTTTACCAAAATAGCAATCGCAAATAGGAGTATACCTAAGTATACAAGATAAACTCTCCATAATATGTCCTTTTTACTGTCGAGCACTATTCCTCTTTTTTTATAATTATCGATTTAACTGGTTGAGTATTCTCTTTTATCCCAAGCACCTTTAGCCTATCCGAAATATTGGACTGTTTACTAGCTTCCATTAAATCTGACTTGCCAGTTATATACTCATACCTTAATTCTTTTAATTCTTCTCTAAGGTCATTTACTTTACGTATTTTATTCTCTGCCAGATAGTTATTAGCAATGTATATAGAAGCAAGCAATGCTAAAAACAGCAAAAAGGGAAAGAAACGAAAACTCCTCTCTGATAAATATTCTCCTGCCAGAACATCTTTGGCAGCTTTACCAATACCTTTGTCGAGCACCTTTTTTTTTGGCTTCTTATCCAGCTGCTCAGGCTCTGGCTCTTCGATATGTTTTAGTTTATTCGTTTTCAATTTATTTTCTTTCTGCTATTCTCAATTTTGCACTTCTTGCTCTGTTATTTCTTTCTATCTCATCTTCATCCGGCACTATTGGTTTACTACTAAAAGTCTTAAAATCAACCAGTGGATGACCATAAAAATCTTTTTCTACTTTTCCCTGAAAATTGCCACTGCGGATAAAATTTTTAACCAATCTATCTTCAAGAGAGTGATATGACATAATAACAAGACGCCCCCCGGGATTAAGCACTTCCGGAGTTTGTTTCAGAAATGATTTCAATGCACTTAGTTCATCATTAACTTCAATTCTAAGAGCCTGAAAAACCATTGCCTGGAACTTATTAATTCTTGTTTTGGGAAAAATATCAGCTATTATTTCATTAAGTTGAGCAGTGGTTTTTATGGGAGATAACTCACGTTTTTCACAAATAGTAAGAGCAAGCTTATAACTACTTTTAATTTCACCATAATCCTTAAAAACTCTTATCAACTCATCCTGATCATATGTATTTATAATAGTAGCAGCATCCATTGCCTGCTTTCTATCCATTCTCATATCCAAATTTGCATTAAAGCGTGTGGAGAAACCTCTTTCAGCTTCATCAAACTGGTGAGAAGAAACACCCAGGTCAGCTAGTATACCATCAACCTTTTCAAACCCATGAAACTTCAGAAAGTTTTTTAGGTATTTGAAATTCTGGTTTACCATGATAAAACGTTCATCATTGATAGCATTTTGCAAAGAATCGGCATCCTGGTCGAAAGCGATGAGTTTTCCATTTTCAAGTTTATCAAAAATGGCACGACTATGACCACCACCACCCATGGTAGCATCAACATAAACCCCATTTGGATTTATAGATAAACCATCAATACACTGATTTAATAAAACCGGATCGTGATACATATAGCCTTATTCAGTTTCCAACTCTCCCATAACATCTTCTGCCAGGCTGGCAAAGTCATCGGGATCGTAGTCAACCGCGGCTTCATACTGAGATCTATCCCAGATTTCGATGCGGTTTACAACTGAAGTAAGCACGATTTCTTTGGTAATATCGCCATATCGCAGAAGGTCTTTGGGAATTAATAACCTTCCTGTTCCATCCAGCTCAACTGGTTTTACTCCAGCCATGAACTTGGTAACAAAATCCGCGTTTTTCTTCCGGAACATATTCAGTTTGCTCACCAGGGCAGTTTCAGTTTGCCATTGCTCTATAGGGAACAACTCAAGGCACTTTTTGAAAATGCTTCTTTTGACAACAAAACCATTCTTCAACTCTTCTCCCATCTGGTTCTTAAACTGAACGGGAAACATGAACCTGCCTTTTGCATCAACCTTACATTCGTATGTACCTAAAACACTGACCATTGAAAAACATCGAATTATGGCGTAAATTTACCACATTTTTACATTATATACCACCTTTTACCACTTTGTTAATAAAAGGTTTCATATTAACAAAAATATTTTTTTGAGTTATTTTGCTATCTATTTGGCTACGTGCAGTTTAAGGGTCGTAAAAAAATTGAAATCAAACTTATCAACAAAAAATCAAATTGAAAATTGTTAATAAGTCCTATTAACAAAGTTAAATCATTGTTTACCATTAACTTACAAAACTGTATGATTTTAGGTCAATTTCATATTATGTTGATTTTCTGATATTTAGAATACGTAAAATATACAAACCAAAAGTACGTAAATTGGGATGCAGGTACAAGTACCTAAAAATATCTATTTAGAATAATGCTTTAAGAAAAACCTTTTTCCCTTAGGGTTTATAGCCTGAGTCGTGAAGAATTCGTTGGGAATCTGAAATTTTTAGCAAGTCATTTATACTAACTTCAGGATTATTTTCCATGAAATCGCTGATAATTTGCCAACCTACCCAAACTCCTATTCTGGCAGGAGAACGTTTTGAAAAACCAGTTGTAAACGGACCTTCAACCATTAACTTTGATTGTGATTTATAGTCAGTTGAAAACAGCAAATCATTATCTATTAAAAAAGCCCAAATATTTTTTTCATTATCCTGAACCCATTTCAATTGGTCGGTGGTATAGCAAATCTTAGTACTATCAGCCGCATGAGGTAAAACCATATCCAGATAGTACATCAACTTACCTGATGCCAACATTCTATCTAATAAAGTGTTTTGTTTATTTCTTATCATAAAATACTGATTATAATATTGTTTAGCAATATCTACAGTTATTTTATCAGGTCTCATACAATCAATTTTATATTTCGGCAAACCCAGACCGAAATAAGGTGTAAAATCATTCTTCAGATATAAATCGAGCCCTATTATCATAATACTGTCCTGTATCCAAACGGGACTTTCATATTGCAAAACTGAAATATAAGTATAGACATTAGGAACTTTTGTGTCAGGAAAATAGTAAATTAGGTATTTGAAATATGTACTTATTTGTTCATTCAGATATTTATTATCAGGGAAAACTTCAATAGTTTTTTTATAGATCCTAATCAGGGCTGTATCACTTACAAAACTATATATTTGATTAATATTGGCAGTATCATCTAAATCTGCATTGAGAAAAAGCGGGAAATCATTTTTAATGGACTTCAATCCACTTGTTAAATCAATAGTATCTAGATCGAATAAGGCCTTTCCATAACGTTTTACATTTATCTGTATTTCTGGCAGTTTACTATCATCAACGATAAATTTATTTTCTTCATTATCACAAGAAAAAAACAAGATTGAAATTAAAACAAGAGATACTATTTTCCTTAACATATTAAATTATTTAATTACAAAAGTAGAAGATTTTGCATTTTAAAACTGCTTAAATCCAATTCCTTTGGATATAAACACAAAAAAGCCTTTGGTATTATACAACCAAAGGCTTTTAATATCTTATTATTAACTTCTAATTAGAATATTTTCCATCCAAGAGTAACTAAAAACATACTTGATTTAGAACCCACAGTACGAGTTTCATTATTGTAAGAAATGTCACTCACGATTGGTTCACCAAATGCCCCAACATA
This sequence comes from Marinilabiliales bacterium, assembly GCA_002869315.1. Taxonomy (GTDB): domain Bacteria; phylum Bacteroidota; class Bacteroidia; order Bacteroidales; family F082; genus BM524. The sequence goes on from PKTD01000188.1 coordinate 4,694, forward strand.
TTTAACATCAAGAGCAAACATGAGTACATCAACTCCTGCTCCCACATGATAATTCCATACCATATCCTTAATATCTGAATCCTGGATAGGAGTTATTAAATCCTGTCCAATGGAGTTATCCTCATCAGTAGTATTAATCTCTTTATTAACCACTATATTTGTATTAACACCACCAAATATTCTGATATTAACCAACTTAAGATCAATAATTCTCCAGCCTAAAGTAAGAGGAACATTAATTGTTCTCAAATTAATTTCCTGTTCAACAGGGCTTAAGTTAACACCATCCAGGCTTATTGAAGGATATTTAAAAACACTACCTTGAGTCATCCAGTTAACCTCAGGTTGCAAATAAATTTTATTACCCATTCTCACAAATACACCAAACGTAAAACTACTTTTGAGGTTATTTTTAATATCATCGGTATTCATACTGATATTTGATGCTGTATATCCGATTTGAGGCCCGAAATGAAATTGACCAAACATAGTTGTTGAAAGAGCAAGTGCAAATAATAATACTGCTATACGTTTCATAATTCTTAGTTTTAATTTTTTTCAATATCAAAAATAAAATATTTTTAGAATAAACTACTTTTTAATTAACATAAAAATCAATTATTAATTGTGAATAATTAAATTTGTACCTTAAAATTGAAGTTTGGAATTCAGTGATTCTAATTACTTTTTGATTAAAATTAAGAATATATCTTTAAAACTTATGAAAAAACTACTTACAGTATTACTAATTTTAATTACTGCAGCATCCTTTGGGCAGCATAAAGCATTTCAACTGGGATTTAAAGGCGGACTTGGCTTGGGCTGGTTTGCAACAGATGCTACTGGATATAAGGGAGAAGGAACTGATTTTGTAGGTTCCTGGGGATTTACTGCCGATGTTTATATTATGGAAAACTACTCCTTTACAACTGGTTTTGATATGATTTATCTGAATAGCACTATCTCTTTTCCCGACCAGATACCACGTGAGATTCCTGATAATTTTACAGGTGATACTATATTTGGTATTAGTAATGTAAAGTACAAAGCAAAGTATATAGAAATACCTCTCGTTCTAACAATGCGAACCAATAAAATAGGCAAATTAAGTTATTACGGACAGGTAGGATTTGGAATGGGTATTTTGGTTTCAGCTAAAGCTGATAAGGATTTTGTGGCAAACGAAAGTTCATTTACGGATTCTGAAACTGTGAATGCCTATAAAGAATTAGCTCAAACTAGACAGTCCTTAATAATTGGTTTGGGGGCTGAAATCCCTATACAGGGATCTACTTACATAAGAACCGGTTTAAAATTCGACAATGCATTCGCAAACATTTTAAAAGGTTATAATAATACAGATCCATATTTAAAGAACAATGGCAGAAATAGTTTTATTGAAATTAATCTGTCGGTATTCTTCTAAAAAAATAAATAGTGAAAATAGCATTAGCACAATTAAACTATCATATAGGAAACTTTAGCAGTAATAAGGATAAAATTATATCTGCCATAAAGAAATCCACAAAGGAATCCGTTGATTTAGTTGTTTTTGCAGAACTTGCAGTTTCAGGCTATCCTCCAAGAGATTTTCTGGAGTTTAATGACTTCATTTTACAATGCAATAAAACAGTGGATGAAATTGCAAAATACTGTACTAGTACTGCTGCAATAGTTGGCTTACCCACTTTCAATAAAAATGAAAAAGGAAAACCCCTGAATAATTCGGCAGCTTTTTTATATCAGGGGGAAGTAAAGAAAATAATAAATAAAACATTACTTCCTAACTATGACATCTTTGATGAATACAGATATTTTGAGCCAAACAATAGTTTTGAGTGTATTAATTTCAAAGGCAGGAAAATAGCATTGAGCATTTGTGAGGATTTGTGGAATGTACAAGATAACCCACTCTACACCATAAATCCAATGGATGAATTAGCACATCATAACCCCGACTTAATGATTAATATTGCTGCTTCCCCATATAATTATCATCAAACAAAAGTCCGTAAAGAGGTTTTAAAAAGGAATGCCAAAAAATATAAACTACCTCTTTTTTATGTAAATCATGTAGGAGCTCAAACCGAACTCTTATTTGATGGAGGATCTCTGGTATTGAACTCTAATTCTGATATTTATGATGAGATGAAGTATTTTGAAGAGGATTATAGAGTTTATAATATTGAGGATATTCAAACAAAATCGGTGAAGCATATAAGCCCGGAATACAGTGAAATAGAATCCATACACAAAGCGCTGGTAATGGGAGTAAGAAATTATTTTCAAAAATTGGGATTTACCAAAGCCATTTTAGGACTGTCAGGAGGTATCGATTCGGCTGTAACAGCTGCAATTGCAGCTGAAGCCCTGGGAAGCGATAATGTTTATAATGTTTTAATGCCCAGCAGATATTCGTCTTCACATTCCGTAGACGATTCAATAGAGTTGGTTAATAACTATAGAATGCCTCACGATATTATTGAGATTGAAGACGCATTCAATTCATTCGAAAGTTCTTTAAAACCTTATTTCAAAGGACTCCCATTTAATATAGCAGAAGAGAATTTACAGGCTAGAACAAGGGGTGTTTTACTCATGGCTCTTTCCAATAAATTTGGATATATACTACTTAATACAAGTAATAAAAGCGAGGCAGCTGTCGGCTATGGAACACTTTATGGAGATATGAATGGGGGCTTATCAGTTTTAGGTGACGTTTATAAAACTCAGGTTTTTGAACTTGCCAGGTTCATTAATAAAGAAAAAGAATTGATTCCTGAGAACATTATAACTAAACCTCCTTCAGCAGAGTTACGACCTGATCAGAAGGATAGTGACTCTCTTCCCGACTACGATATCCTGGATGAAGTTTTATATCAGTATATAGAACACAGAAAAGGCCCAAAAGAAATAATAGCAATGGGTTTTGATGTAAAGCTTGTAAACAGAATCTTAAAACTAGTCAATACAAATGAATATAAAAGATATCAAACACCTCCTATTTTAAGAGTTTCAACCAAGGCTTTTGGAATGGGACGGAGAATGCCTATAGTGGCAAAATATCTTTCATAATTTGTATCACAAATAATATACTTTTGTCATTTTAAAACATTCATACGTG
>PKTD01000293.1 GCA_002869315.1 Marinilabiliales bacterium
CTCTTAAACATGATAAGTATTCTCAGTTTGGAATGGTAGCCGCTGGAGAGGCCATTGAAGATTCAGGATTAAATACAGATGATATCAACAAAGAAAAAGTTGGTGTTATTTGGGCTTCCGGCATTGGTGGATTAGATACTTTTTTACATGAAGTAGAAGGATATGCAAAAGGGGATGGAACACCACGTTTCAACCCTTTTTTCATACCTAAAATGATTGCTGATATTGCTGCAGGTCATATTTCCATTAAGTATGGATTTAAAGGCCCTAATTTCGCAACAGTTTCGGCCTGTGCTTCATCAGCTAATGCTTTATCTGATGCGTTTAATTACATTAGATTAGGAAAAGCTGTTGCTTTTGTTGCAGGTGGTTCAGAAGCTGCAATCAACCCTACAGGAGTTGGTGGTTTCAACGCTATGCATGCTATTTCCACAAGGAATGATGATCCTAAAACTGCATCCCGACCTTTCGATAAAGATCGTGATGGATTTGTTATGGGTGAAGGCGGAGGCGGTATGGTGTTTGAAGAACTCGAGCATGCACTGGCAAGAGGAGCAAAAATCTATGCTGAAGTTGCTGGAGCAGGTCTCTCAGGCGATGCACATCATATGACAGCACCCCATCCGGAAGGTGATGGTGCCAGAAGATGTATGCAGGCTGCCATTGAAGATGCCGGTTTAAAACTGGAAGACATTGATCATATTAATACCCATGGTACGTCAACGCCTGTTGGTGACATAGTGGAGCCTAAAGCTATTGTTAACCTTTTTGGTGAACATGCTTACAAAATCAATATTAACTCCACTAAATCTATGACCGGACATCTCCTAGGAGGTGCAGGAGTTATAGAGGCAATTGCCGCTTTACTGGCTGTAAAAAATGATATTATACCTCCAACGATTAATCATTATACTGATGATCCGGAGATAGATTCAAATCTTAATTTTACTTATAATAAAGCCCATAAAAGAATAGTAAATGCCGCATTAAGTAATACTTTCGGATTTGGAGGACATAATGCCTCTCTAATCTTTAAAAAGTTTACTAAGTAAATTAAAAGATTTTGTTTTTAAAAAACACTTATAAAGTTAAATTTTCTAAGAATAAGAAGATTTACAAATCCATAAAGAACATTTTCGGGTTTTATCCAGGAAATGTTTTTTTGTATAAGCTTGCCCTAAGACATAAGTCTGCCACAAAGAAAAAAATAAATGGCCTAAAGGTTAATAATGAACGTCTCGAATTTCTTGGGGATGCATTAATTAGTGCCATAGTAGCAGAATTTCTTTTTAGAAAGTACCCATTTGAATCTGAAGGCTTTTTAACTGATATGCGTTCAAAAATTGTAAGTCGGTCAGCATTAAATAAGCTTTCCCTTAAATTAGGCCTCAACAGTCATATAGTAGCAGGAAATGAGCAGGGAAAAAATGCTAGATCTGCAGGTGGTGATGCCTTTGAGGCATTTATTGGGGCTATGTACCTTGATAAAGGTTATGATTTTACAAGGAAGGTGCTTACAGATAGAATTATAAAACTACATATTGACCTGGAAGTCCTAGAATCTACAGAAGTGAATTATAAAAGTAAAATTGTAGAATGGTCGCAAAAGAATAAGATCTCAGCCAGTTTTGATGTTGTTGATGAAATAGGACAGAAATTTCATAAGCAATATGAAGTTGCAGTAATGATTGATGGTAAAGAAGTATCCAAAGCAAGAGATTTTTCCATACGTGGTGCTGAGAAAATAGCTGCTGAAAAAGCATGGAAAGTTCTAAGCGAAAGCGAACAGGAAAAAGAATAACCCAAAAAAAAGCAGGGCGTAACCCTGCTTTTAATGAGAAAACTTAAAAAATACAACTATTTAATAATTAATGATGCTGTATATCTTTTTACAGATATCTGTAATATTAATGCTATTATTACACTTTATTATACTACTGCTATCTATTATCTTTAAGATCATATGTCTCAAATTTGATAAAATGATCAGAAATATATCAGGCTACCAAAACCATATTTATAATTACGAACTTCAAAATAAAGGTATTTTAATACGGATGTCAATTAAAGGGCTTCATCAAAAATACTTCAATGTATAAAAATAAATACATCAAAAATACTTCATATGATAGTAAAAGCTTGCTAAACAGGTGCAATTATATATAAAGTGATACTTCCATAAATTACATCAACTTAGTTTTAGGGTTTTCTAATTAAAAACACAGATAATAGTCCATTAAACTGAGATATTGTTAATGTACACTATGTATTATACTCTTAAAATACAGTGGTAGAAAGGAGTAAAAAACCCCCAGTATTAATATACTAATATCGACAACTGTAGGTTAAACATGCTGAACAGAAAAAGTAATTGATATTCTTTAAAACTTACCTGTAAACCATCTCATAACATCCATTCCATTGGCATATAGAAGAAGTCCGAAAAGCAGCACCATTCCTACTATCTGAGCATATTCCAGAAATTTCTCACTTGGTTTACGCCTTGCAATAATTTCATAGAATAAGAACATTACATGTCCACCGTCAAGGGCCGGAATTGGTAAAACGTTCAGAATTGCCAGCATTATGGAAAGGAAGGCAGTCAAACGCCAGAAACTTTGCCAATGCCATTCTGAAGGGAATATGCTTGCTATCATACCAAATCCACCAACACCTTCGTAGGCTTTTACTTCAGAGGAGAACATTAGTTTTAATTGTTTTAGGTAGTCATCAATTCCTTTCCAGGTTTTATTGAATCCAGCAGGAATTGCTTCCGCAAAATTGTATGTCTTTTTGTTTAATTTAAAAAGTTTGTTCATGTCACCCTGAGTAAACACACCAACTATAGCATTTGAGTCTAGTTGGATATTATACCTCAAAGTATCGTTGAATCGTTTGGTTACAATAGACACTTCCTGATTTTTATATTTTACGATTTCATTTCTGAATTCATTAAAGTATTTCACATAAGTGTCATTTACTCCTATCAATGAATCGCCAACCTGCATACCCGCAATTTGAGCAGGAGAGTTATTAGAGAAACTACCTATTACAAATGGTATTCTTATTCCTATGAGTTTGGATTTAGATTTTATAAGTTTGTTTAAACTTCCGGGAGGAAGTTCTATATTAAATTCTTTGCCATCCCTCATAACCTGTACAGTTTTGGCTTCGTTTAATATCATGTTTACTGGTATCTTCTGGAAATCTTCAACATACACTTCATCTACTGAAAGTATTTTGTCGCCAGCACGGAATCCCATATCCATTGCAAGGCTATCGACACTAATACCAAATTTATTAGCTTCTGAAGTAGGAAGGTATTCTTCGCCATAATAGGCAAGTATTCCAATATAAATTATAATTGCCAAAACAACATTCATAAATACACCACCAAGCATAATTATCAAACGTTGCCATGCCGGTTTCGATCTGAATTCCCATGGTTGTGGTTCCTGAGCCATCTGCTCTTTGTCCATTGACTCATCTATCATACCCGATATTTTCACATAACCACCCAATGGTAACCATCCCATTCCGTATTCGGTTCCTTTATAGGTGAATTTGAAAAGTGAAAACCAGGGATTGAAAAACAAATAGAATTTCTCAACTCTGGTTTTGAAAATTTTGGCAGCCGCAAAATGACCAAATTCGTGTACTACCACTAATATGGAAAGGCTTAAAATTAGTTGAAGGATTTTTATTACTATATCCATTAGTTTCTTATGGTTTTAATAAATTCATTTGCTTTTTTTCTTGCCTCATAATCGGTTTCAAATAACTGATTGAGTGTTGGTTTATTGATAAAATCAATATTTTCAATACTCCATTCTATCACAGTACTTATGTCGGTAAAGCCAATCTTATTTAAAAGAAAAGCCTGAACTGCAACTTCGTTGGAAGCGTTCAGGACACAAGGCATATTACCACCAATTTTTAATGCTTCAAAAGCGAGTGCAAGATTACTAAATTTTTTTAAATCAGCCACTTGAAATTCTAATTTGCCTGCTTTTATTAAATCAAGTCGCTTTATGCTGTTTTTTAGTCGGTTGGGATATGTCATGGCAAATTGAATTGGAACACGCATATCGGGCTCTCCCATTTGGGCTTTTACCGAAGCATCTTCAAAATAAACCATAGAGTGAACAAGAGATTGTGGATGTATCACCACCTCTATTTGTTCAGGTTTTAAATCGAATAACCATTTTGCTTCAATTGCTTCCAATCCTTTATTAATCATTGTAGCCGAATCGATGCTTACCTTATCACCCATGTTCCATGTAGGATGCTTGAGGGCTTGCTTTGCCGTTACATTTTTAATTTCTTCTTCTGTAAAATCCAAAAAAGGTCCTCCTGAAGCGGTGAGAATAATTTTTTGAACAGGATTATTCATTTCGCCCATTAGGCATTGAAAAATAGCAGAATGCTCTGAATCAATTGGGATTATATGTGCGTTTTTGCGGAGTGAGGTTTCCGAAATAATCTGTCCCGCAACAACCAAAGCCTCTTTATTTGCCAGAGCCACGGTTTTTCTGTTTTCAAGAGCAGCAAGAGTTGGTTTTAATCCTGCAAATCCCACTATGGCCATCACCACCAAATCGATGCTGTCCATTTCAACAATCTGCTCAATGGCCTTTTCTCCAGCGTAAACCTGAATATCGAGAGGGTCGAGTTCATCAAAAACCTGATGGTAATACTCCTCGTTTCCTACAACAACAACATTAGGTTTATACTTTTTCGCCTGTTCAACAAGCAATTCAATATTTTGAAAAGCAGTAAGTGCTTCAACCTCAAAATATTCGCTTTGCTCATCAACAACTTGCAATGCCTGCTTGCCTATTGAGCCTGTGGAACCTAATATTGCTAATCTCTTTTTCAATTAAAAATCTATTTCGAGTAAAACAGGACAATGATCTGAATGTTTTGCCTGGGGCAAAATGGCGACTCTTTTTATTTTTTCTTCCATATTGTCGCTCACCATATTGTAATCGATACGCCAGCCTTTATTATTGGCTCTGGCATTTGCTCGGTAACTCCACCAACTATAGTGATGAGGTTCTTTGTTAAGATATCTGAAGGAGTCGATAAACCCAGAATTAATAAACCCTGTCATCCATTCTCTCTCTTCAGGTAAAAAACCAGATGATTTTGCATTCCTTATGGGATCATGAATATCTATGGCTTCATGACAGATATTATAATCGCCCGAAATTATCAGCTTAGGACGGGTTTGTTGAAGTTCCAGAATATAGTTCTGGAAATCCTCCAGCCACTGCATTTTAAAATCCTGTCGTAAATCTCCGCTGGAGCCTGAAGGATGATAAACACTGATAACAGAAACATCCCCATAATCGGCACGCATCAATCGCCCTTCAAAATCATATTTTTCGATGCCCATACCATATTCCACATGGTCGGGTACAATTTTGCTGAGAATTGCTACTCCTGAATATCCCTTTTTGGTAGCAGAAAATGAATATGTTCTGTAGCCAAGACTCTCAAGTTCAAAAGCGGGAATTTGATCAGCTTGGGCTTTGGTTTCCTGTATGCACACAATATCTGGTGATGCAGCCTCAAGCCACTCCATAAAACCTTTTTTTACCGCAGCCCTGATACCATTTACGTTATATGTAACTACTTTTTTCAATGATAAAAATTTTTGCGAAAATAGGGAAAATGTAGGAAGGGTTATGCGGTAATAAATAGAGTAGTGGTATTTTAAATATTATTAACTACTTATTGAGTGTTATTTTATTTTTTGAATTCAGTTTATATAATTTTTATTTCATGTTCTACTTAATCTGAAAGCAGCGCTTTTTATGTCCCATATTTAATCCATTCTTTAAAACAATTATTGATAATGATTTTTTAATTAATTCTTTAATTCATCCAATTAAGTGCTTATTTTTGCGGCGATTAATGAAAAGGGTAAAAAAAATATCAGTAAAACTATTGCTAACAACACGTCGGTTGCCAATAAGGCAAAAGATGATTGCTCTTAGCGTAATTATTGGTTTTATAGTTGGGCTGCTGGCAGTTCTGATGAAGACTATAGTTTTTGCAATAATTGAAATGTTAACTGGTGGATTTGATGTTCAGTATAATAATTATCAATACCTCGTATTTCCTGCAATAGGTATACTGGCCACTGTGATATTTATAAAGTTTGTATTGCGTCGTCCGGTGCGTGATGGTATTCCCAATGTGTTGTATTCTATTTCCAAACAACATGGTATTATTGACAAACACAATACTTTCTCATCAATAATTACTGCAGCATTAACAGTAGGTTTTGGAGGTAGTGTTGGATTGGAAGGCCCCACAGTTGTTACCGGAGCAGCATATGGTTCACGTATTGGTAAGTTGCTGGGCCTCAATTATAAACAAACGGTTTCACTTTTGGGATTTGCATCAGCTGCAGCAATGGCAGCCATATTTAAAGCACCAGTTGCGGCAATAGTCTTTGCCCTGGAAGTGATACTTTTCGACATGACCATGTCGGCTTTGGTGCCTTTGCTGTTTGCCTCTATAACTGCTGCGCTGACTTCATATTTTTTCCTTGGTCAAACCGTACTTTACCCATTTGATAATATTGCTGAATTTAAGTTAAACCAAACAATATATTATTTTGGATTGGGAATTTTTGCTGCTCTCGTTTCAACTTACTTCATAAAAATATATGTTTTTAGCGGGTGGGTTTTTGATAAGATAAAAGGTTGGATATGGAAGTTCCTAATAGGAGTTGGTTTATTGGGATTATTGATATTCTTGCTTCCTTCTCTCTACGGAGAGGGGTATGAAGCAGTCAACAGCGCTCTTAAAGGTGATATTGGTTTTATCTTCGACAACAGTATTTTCTACGATTATAAAGATAATATAGTAATTGCTTTACTATTGCTGAGTTCAATTATAATTTTTAAGGCTATTGCTACCTCACTTACTTTCCGAGCGGGAGGAGTAGGAGGTATTTTTGCTCCCACTCTATTTATTGGTACTATGACAGGTCTGCTATTTGTGCAGTTTCTGAATCATCTGGGAATTACACATTTGCCCGTAAGTAGTTTTGCGTTGGTAGGTATGGCAGGATTGCTGGCAGGAGTCGTTCATGCGCCTCTTACCGCAATATTTTTAATCGCAGAAATTACGGGAGGTTACAAACTCTTCTTTCCTATTATGATAGTTGCCGCTACTTCATATGCTTTTACAAAATTTCTCTCCCCACGTTCCATTTATACTATTCAGTTAAAGAACAGAGGAGATGTGATTACTCATCATAAAGATAATGCCATGTTATCAATGATGAGAATTGATGAACTTATTGAAAAGAATTTCGATACCATAGATATAAATGCCAATTTACGTGAATTAGTGGCTGTGATTGCAAAGTCGCATCGCAATGTATTTCCCGTTGTAGAAAATGGAGATGAGTTTCGCGGAATAATTATTCTTGATCAAATAAGGGATATTATGTTTAAGCCCGATTTATATGACGAAACAATGGTTTCCAGCCTTATGTTTACTCCAGCACAAATGATTCATATAGAGGAAGATGATATGGAAACGGTAGCAACAAAATTCCAGCATTCGGGAACGTATAACCTTGTTGTTTTGAATGGGGATAAGTATGTGGGTTTTGTTTCGCGTGCTAATGTTTTTTCTAAATATAGAGAGATTTTGAGGAGTTTTAGCGAGGAGTGAAATATGTCAATATCCACCCAGCCAAATAGGGTGGGGAAGA
>PKTD01000283.1 GCA_002869315.1 Marinilabiliales bacterium
TCCACCCAGCCAAATAGGCTGGGGAAGAATAAAATTCTCCTTTGAAGAATTCTTCCGATTCTGTTAAATGATTTCCTAAAAAGATAGAGGTCTGAAAAGAAAAAATTCCCTTACTTTTGAAATCTAAATGATTATTTTGTGATAAATCCCAAAGAAATAAAAAATGCTGTGCGTGAAATGACTGATGAATTAATAAAAATTCGGAGGTATTTACATGCAAACCCGGAATTGAGTTTTGAAGAAAGTAATACTTCACATTATATTAGTACTTTGCTATATGAATGGGGAATAGATCATAAATCGGGAATTGGCGGATATGGAATTGTTGGGGTTCTGGAAGGCAAAAATCCTGATAAAAAGATTATAGCCCTGCGTGCTGATATGGATGCACTGCCAATTCAAGAGCTTAATGCTGTTGATTATAAATCTTTAAATGAGGGAGTAATGCATGCCTGTGGTCATGATGTGCATATGACCTGCCTATTAGGAGCCCTGAAATACCTGAATCAGAACCTTGGTAAATTTGAGGGTAGTATAAAATTTATTTTCCAGCCTGCTGAAGAGATGCTGCCGGGAGGAGCAATAAAGATGATAGAAGAAGGGGTGTTGGAAAATCCCAAACCAGAGCTAATAATTGCACAACATGTTTTTCCCGAACTTGAAGCCGGTAAACTGGGTTTTAAATCTGGCATTTATATGGCTTCTTCAGATGAGATAAATCTTAAAGTCATTGGACGTGGTGGCCATGCTGCCATACCAGAACGTTATGATTATACCGTTATGGCTGCCTCGAAAATTATGGTAAAACTTTATGAAGTTGTTCAAGACGAAAAGCCCAAGGACTTTCCGTCAGTACTTGCATTTGGAGAGTTTCTTGCCAAAGGTGCATATAATGTTATTCCTTCTGAAGTTAATATAAGTGGTACTTTCCGAACTTTTAACGAAGACTGGAGAAGAAAATTTCAATCTTTAATTATTGAAATTTCCACTCAGGTGGCCAATGAATTTAATTGTCTGGCTGAAGTAAATATTAAAAAAGGCTATCCCGTATTGGTAAATAATAAAGCCGTTACTGAGGCTTCGAAAGAATTTTCCAAAGAAATTGCTGGCGACGGAAATGTTGAAGAACTTAAAATAAGAACCACGGTAGAGGATTTTGCAAGATTTGCCGAAATAGTGCCTGCATGTTTTTATCGATTGGGAATTGCAAATAAGGAAAAAGGAATAGTATCGAATTTGCATACCAATACTTTTAATGTTGATGAGTCGGCAATAGAAACCGGTGTCGCCACGATGATATGGCTGGCAGTTTCACACCTTAGCAAGTAAAATCATTAAGTTGAAAAGAAATTTATGTTAGTAAACGATAAATCATATCAAACAGTTTGGATGGAAGGCTCTTCAGTATTTATGATAGAGCAGAATCTGCTTCCATTAGAATTTAGAATTCATGAATGTAAAACCTATTGGGATACCTGTATTGCTATACATGATATGATAGTAAGAGGTGCCGGAGCAATTGGAGCCGCCGCAGGTTTTGCTATGGCACAGGCGTTCTTGCTTTCTAATGATAAACTAAAAGCTGTTACTATAAGGGAGGCAAGGCAGGACATTGAAAATACACGACCCACTGCCAAAAATCTTTTTTATGCTGTTGACAGAGTTTACAGAGCGGGTTTAATTTCTCCGGAAAATGCAATGATAGAAGCTCAAAAGGTTGCAGTTCAGGATGCCGCCGATTCAAAACGTATTGGAGAATATGGTGCGGAGCTAATAAAAGATAAAACAAAAATACTAACACATTGTAATGCTGGATGGCTTGCTTTTGTGGATTACGGAACAGCTTTAGCACCAATATATCTTGCCAAGCGACAGGGGAAAGAGGTGTTTGTTTACGTTGACGAAACACGTCCCCGCTCACAAGGATCTAAACTTACGGCCTGGGAATTATATAATGATGGTGTTCCACATGTAATTATTCCTGATAATGCATCTGCAGCACTTATGGCGCAAGGAAAGGTTGACATGGTTATTGTTGGGGCTGACCGCATTGCTACCAATGGCGATGTGGCCAATAAAATAGGGACTCTGGAAAAGGCAATTATTGCAAAGGAATATGGAGTACCATTTTATGTTGCTGCTCCAACTTCTACTTTCGACAGAGACTGTCCAACAGGCAAGGAAATACCCATAGAGGAGCGTTCTGAAGATGAGGTATTGTATCAAACAGGTGTTGATGCAAATGGTAATAATGTGAAGGTGAGGGTAGCCTCACCGGGATCAACAGCACTTAACCCCGCTTTTGATGTTACACCCGCAAAATATATAAATGGTATAATTACGGAGAAGGGTATCGTAAAAACTCATCATAAATCCATAAAAGCCTTGTTGGGGATATATGAAAAACCGTATTTTTAAGGTTTTATTTTTCAGATAAGGGAATTGGATAAGGATAAACTAAAAATACTTTTTATTTGTAATAAATCGCCATGGCCGGCAAGTGAGGGTGGTCCAATAGCGATGAATCAACTTATTGAAGGACTGGCAGATGCAGGTCATGATATTAAGGTGCTTGCCATTAATACAAATAAATATTCCGTCGATGCAAACCAAATCCCATCTGCCTACAGGCAAAAAACTAATATTGAACTGGTTTATGTGAACCTTGCCATTAAACCTATCCCTGCATTTTTAAATCTTTTTACCAATAATTCGTACCACGTAGAAAGGTTTATCACCAGAGATTTTGAAAATAAACTTATAGAAATTCTAGAAAGAAACACCTTCGATATTGTTCAAATAGAAACTCTTTTTCAGTCCCCATATATAAATACTATCAGGAAATATTCTGATGCGAAAATTGTATTAAGAGCTCATAATATTGAACATCTGATATGGAAACGAGTTGCTGAAAATCAAAAAAATCCGCTGAAGAAATTTTATATTTCTCATCTTGCAAAAACACTGGAGTTATACGAGAAAAATATTGTAAAAGATTATGATGGCGTAGTGCCTATCACTAAAAAGGATGCTGAGTTTTTTAATAATCTTACGGATAAGCCTGTTTTACCATTGCCTTTTGGAGTGGACCTAGATAAGATACAATCTCAAAATAATGCAGAAAGTGAACTAGCTATGTTTCATATTGGTTCCATGAACTGGATGCCTAATGAAGAGGGAATAAAATGGTTTATTGATGAGGTATGGCCACAAGTTGAAGCGCAACTTCCTGAGGTCAAACTTTACCTTGCGGGAAGGGAGATGCCGGAATGGCTTAATAAGTTGAACAGAAAAAATATTATTGTTGTGGGGGAAGTTGAAAATGCTCACAATTTTATAAAATCTAAGGCAATTTCAATAGCCCCGCTTTTTTCAGGAAGCGGAATTAGAATAAAAATAATTGAGAGCATGGCTATGGCCAGAGCTGTTATTTCCACAACAATAGGTGCCGAAGGTATAAACGTTAAAAGCGGAGAAAATATCTTAATAGCCGATAATAAAAAAGATTTTTTGGAAGCAATACGATTATTGTTTTCCAAACCTGATCTGGTAGTTGAAATAGGAAATAATGCCAGACTTTTGATAGAAAAAGAACACAACACAAAAAAAATAATAAGTAAACTAGAGGCATTTTATCAGCAAATTTTATGATTTTTGCCCAATAAATTATCCTCCTTCTCATTTGCTTAGGAGGACATGAAGGTATTGATTTTATTCACAGGTATAAAACCCGGAAATAATAATTCAGGGTTTGACCAAGGGTTTGTAATTATTTATTGCATGAGATTATTTGTTTTACTTCCTAGAGTGCCATATCCCTTAGAAAAGGGGGATAAATTAAGAGCCTTTTATCAAATAAAAGAGTTGTCGAAAAACAACGAAATAATACTATGTGCATTAAATTCTATTAGTAAACTTGATAAACAAAAGGCATTCAGGGAATTGCAGCCTTATTGCCGCTCCATAAACTTTATTGATCTTCCATGGTATGGAATATTATGGAATTTGTTTACTGCCTTCTTAAAAGGAATTCCAATTCAAAGCGGTTACTTTTATAGTTGCAGGGCAAAAAGAAAAGTAGATAAACTTATAGAAGAGTATAAACCTGATCATGTATATTGTCAATTGGTGCGAACGGCTGAATATTTCATTAAGTCGGATTTACCGAAAACTATTGATTATCAGGATGTATTTTCATATGGTCTGAAACGTAGGTATGATAAAGCCAATTTGCTTTTTAAACCCATTTACAAAATGGAATATAAGCGATTGCTAAAATATGAAAACAAGGTTTTCGATTGTTTCGATAATAAAACCATAATTTCCTATCCTGATCAAAAACTAATAGATCATCCCCAGCGGGAAAAAATACATATTATTCCCAATGGTGTAGATCATGATTTCTTTTCCCCCATGGAAAGAAAAAAAGAATATGATTTGGTATTTGCAGGAAATATGGCATATCCTCCAAATGTAGATGCAGCAAGTTTTTTGGTTAAGGATATTATGCCTCTTGTTTGGAAAAAAAAGCCTGATGCAACGATATTGCTGGCAGGGGCGAGCCCTGATAGAAGAGTACTTGCCCTTAAAGGTAATAATGTAGTAGTTAGTGGTTGGATGGATGATATTAGAGATGCTTATTCTTCAGCAAGAGTATTTATAGCTCCCATGCGAATTGGAACAGGTTTACAAAATAAATTACTGGAAGCAATGTCGATGAGGATACCATCAATTACCACCAAACTTGCAAATGATGCACTTAAAGCTGAAGATGGAAAAGAGGTTTTGATAGGTAATGATGCTAATTCGCTGGCTAAAAATATTTTAAATCTGCTAAATGATAAAAAACATTATTCAGAAATTGCTGATAATGGCTATAATTTTGTTAATACTGAATATAGTTGGGAAGAATCTACTGCCAAACTTGAAAAAATAATGAGGACTTAATTATGCTAAAAGAACTTGTAAATAAAAACAGAAGTTATAGAAGGTTTAATTCAGAAAGAAAAATAGGTAGGGAAGAACTTTTGGACCTGGTGGATAATGCCAGAGTAACAGCATCTTCAAAAAACCGCCAACCATTAAAGTACAAACTGTTTTACGAAACTGAAGATGTGGATTTTGTATTCAAACAGTTAAGTTGGGCCTGGTACCTTAAAGACTGGAAAGGCCCTGAGGAAGCTGAAAGACCCACTGCATATATTGCTGTTTTTCTGGATAAGGAATTAAATGACAATGCTTTTATTGATGTGGGTATTGCCTCACAAACAATTTTACTCTCAGCTGTTGAAAAAGGATTAGGTGGCTGTATCATTCGTACTGTTAACAGGTACCGCATGCGTAAACGGTTCGAATATTCTACAAATCTGGATTTAGTTCAGATAATTGCACTTGGAGAACCTGTACAGGAGATAAAAATTGTAGATTTAGATGAAAGTGGCAGTATAGAGTATTTTGAAAATGAGCAAAGGGTTCATTTCGTTCCCAAACGATCATTAAAGGAGATTATCATTGACTAAACATCTCAAAGGTTTTAAATTGTGACCTGACCTTTGTTTTTGATTTTGTTTGTACATATTCATTATTATCCTTGGAATTTACCATTCTTGCCTTAGTATTATCGCTAAGTTGAAGTTTTAGCATGGCCATAACTTCCGATTGTAATTTCTTATCGTAAATTGGTGCTGCTGTTTCAAATCTGTGATCGAAATTTCTAACCATCCAGTCGGCGGAAGATAAGTAATACTTTGTGTCACCACCATTGGCAAATACAAATACTCTGCTGTGCTCCAGGAACTTATCGACAATACTGATAACATTAATATTTTCACTAATACCTTTTAAGCCAGGAATCAGGATGCATATACCTCTGCAGATGATATTTATTTTAACTCCCGCTTTGGCAGCGGAATACAATTTAGAGGTTATTTTTTTATCTACCAGATTGTTCAGCTTTATAATAATCCATGCTTCTTTTCCTGCTTTTGCATTTCGTATTTCAGTATTAATCTTTTTCATAAAATTGTTTCTCATATAATATGGAGCCACAATTAAATGCTTAAATTTAGGAGGGTTATAAGGAGATTCGAAAAGGTGAAAAAGCATATTCACCTCATTGGTTATGCCTTGATGAGCTGTGAGCAAACTATCGTCGGCATAAACTTTTGCAGTTGATTCGTTGAAATTACCAGTACTAATATTGGCATAGTAAACATTCTTTCCACTTTCTTTCCTTCTGATTAACATCAATTTACTGTGGACTTTAAAGCCAGGAAGAGTTTTTATAATTTTAACTCCTTCCTCTTCCAGTTTCCGCGACCAATAGATATTTGCTTTCTCGTCAAACCTAGCCTGAATTTCCAGGAATACTGTAACATTCTTTCCATTACGAGCAGCATTTATCAAAGCATTAATAACATTTGAATCTCTGGCAGCACGATAAAAAGTCATTTTTATGGCCCTTACTTTTGGGTCGATAGATGCTTCCCTTAGTAAATCAACAATATACTGAAATGACTGATAAGGATAGTGAAGCATAATATCTTCCTTTTTTATCTTATCAATTATGCTGGTATTATGACTTATAAGAGGATGTTTGCTGGGGAAAGACTTTTTATAAACCAGGTTTTTACCTCCCATATTGGGGAAGGACATAAAGTCTTTGAAATTGTGATAACGGCCTCCACCTCTTATGTTATCTGTTTTAGTAACCTTTAGTTTACGAGCTAACTTTTTATACAAAGCATCAGGCATTTCATCATCATAAACAAAACGTACCGGTGATCCCTTTTTCCGCTTTTTAATACTCTCACTCATTAGTTCCATAAAACTTTTTGAAACATCGTGATCTATATCTAGTTCGGCATCTCGCGTAAGCTTAATTGTGTAGGCACTGAATGTGTCAAAACCCATCCATCCAAATAGTTCCGACATACAATATCGCAACACATCATCTACAAACATAATAAACTTCTTTCCGTCTTTGGGAGGTAATTGGACGAATCTGGAGATGGTATCCGGCACCATAATGAGTGCATAGTCTTCTTCTTTTTTACCTTTGGAATCCTGTAAAATGGCAGCAAGATAAATTGAATTATCGCGCAGATTTCCCGGTTGAGAAAGGTTGTTGAGCATAATAGGAAATAAAAGTGGCCTCACTTCAGTATTGAAAAACTGAAATATGAAATCTCCCTGCTCATCATCTAATGAGTTTTCGTTTAAAAGGTAGATGTGATGTTTTTGTAAGTCTTTTATTATGCGGTGAAATGTATCAGTAAACTTGAGTTCCTGATCCTCAACGATAGATAATATCTGCTGTAGAATTTCGGAAGGTTTAACATCTTTTTTCCTTTTTTCTTCATTTTCGAATTGAATCATCCTTTTAATGGTGGCAACTCTTACTCTGAAGAACTCATCTCTGTTGTTGGAAAAAATCCCCAAAAACCTTAGTCGTTCTATAATAGGATTGGATACATCCATGGCTTCCTGTAATACTCTCTCATTAAAATGAAGCCAGGATACTTCCCGGTTTACTAGTTTCTTTACCATTAGTTTTCTGTTTCTATAGCGATTTCCGCAAAGTTATAAAAAGGATTGTAATGTTGAATAGTCAAATTGTCGAATAGTCAAAAAGTCTAAGAGTCCCATAGTCGCCTATTTGAATTTTGAAAATTATCGTTAAATTATCCCTAAACCCATAGTGCTACTTAGAGA
>PKTD01000221.1 GCA_002869315.1 Marinilabiliales bacterium
CAGGATCTCCTTCCTTGACTTTACCTATTGCAAATAGAGTTCATGATAATACTGGTTTTGAGAAGTCAAATTCTTCAAATAGCCTGTATACAAATTATGTTGTGATATCAGTAACTGATGGTGTTTATGAGGATAATATCCAAATTAGTTTTGGTAGTAATGGCAGTATTAATTTTGAAGATGGATGGGATGCAACAAAAATGTTTGGTGCTGATTTCGCTCCACAATTATATATGATTGAAGACAATTTAGAACTTGCATTCAACCATTTAGCAGAAATAGAAAACCAGGACTCTAAATATGTAAATCTATATTTTTCATGCGGTGTTGAAGGACTGCAAACATTAAATTTTGATCTTTCAAATTACTCTTACTCAGAAATTATTCTTGAAGATAAAGAAACAAATACTTTTCAGGATCTATTGCAAAATCAATCTTATACTTTCGATGCTAATTTTAGCGATGACGAAGATAGATTTGTGATTCATTTTGGTAATAAACTGACTGATATAAAATCAAATCAGGATATTTCGCCATTGTATATTTATGCAAATGACAAAACGGTTTTTATTAAAAATAGTGAATCAGAGGGACAAATAATTATAGAGATTTATGATTTGTTAGGTAGAAAATTATTGAATGAAATATCACATAATAATTTAACATCCTACAGTTTGAATATCTCAAACTCATTTGTGGTTGTTAAAGCAAGTTCAAAAAATGGAACCAAATTAGAAAAAGTATTTATCAAATAATTAGAATTTTATAATGAAAAGAGTAATATTTATATTAACAGTGTTATTAATCTCCATTTCTTTCACAGCAATATCTCAACCTCCTCCTCCACCTGAAGGTGGTTCAAATACTTCAGGAAATAAACTCAATGGTGGAGGCGCTCCAATCGGTGGAGGTGCTTTTATTTTAATAGGTATGGCTGCTGCTTATGGAATCCGAAAAGCCTACCTGTTGAATAAAGAAGAACTAGAGGAATAGTAAATATTTGTTTTTAATCTATTTTCTAACATTCTTGCCATAAATACCTTTTTCCAGGCGGTATAAGATTTCAATCTGCTTTTCAGCAGCAATTGTTTGCGCAACACTGTTTGCATAATCTTTTCCTTTTTTTCCTTCACCGCTTTCATAACCCTCTTGAAGGTCGTAGCCTGAATTTAAGTATGCAAAAACTATTAAAGTAGCATCCTGGTCTTTGATAACATCTGCAATGCTGGTTGAACTGCCATCTTTTGTGGTAACCTGAAAATCTTTAATTACTTTTCCTCTTGTGAAATCATCGGAATTCTTTTTAAATTTTTTAGGCGGCTTCATGGCTTCTCCTTTTTTTACCATATCTCTCATAATGTCGCCGAAAGACTCTGTCTCGAATTTACCCTGAAATTTATTATATTCAATTAGAAAACTAGTTCCTTTGTTAAATGAAATATCATATCCATTGTAAGCATAAGCATAAATACGCTGGTTTTTGTCTAAAATATATGCATGTCCGGAAGATACTCTGTTTTCCACAAGAACAGCAGGTTCACCAGTGAAATTAGCACCTCTTTCTGTTGCAGCTGTTTTACCAACTCCAAGTGCTGATGACCATGCTCTGGAATTTTCATTGTCTGACCCTTTGCCAAAACCGCTGTCCTTTATTTTCATATCAGGTGTATAATAGAACTCTAAGTCAGGAAAGTCAGCCTCATCAAAAGTCGGATTTTGATCTCCTAAAAATATTACTACAGTTTTTGTAGGCTGATACTTCATTTGACCATAAATGTTATAACTAAATAGGGTTGGGATTGCTATAAGTAGAAATAGTTTAAGTGAATTTTTCATAGCGATATCTATTAAAATTAATGAATTGTATTTGTTCAAATAAAATTACATAATAATCGGAATCACTAGTGAATCAATAAAAAGTACGTAGGAAAATTTTTATTAATTGTTAGAACCTATTTAATATCTGGTTTTATAAAAATGCTAAGATGTTAAATATTCACACTACATATTTATTATAGTTATGTTCAAAATTTTCTAAAAATCTAGATCTTAATAATTCTTTTTGTGATACATTTTTTTGTGTTCTTACATTTTAAAAAATATATTCCATTTTCCAGATTTGTGATGTCTATTTTCAAGTCATTAAAATGCTGAGTTCGAAAAGTCATTATCAATTCTCCTCTTATGTTAATTAGTTCTGTTTCGGTATAATTATCTGTTTGTGAGTTTGATGATAAAATAATATAATTATGCGCTGGGTTTGGAAATACTCTAATATAATCATCTTCAATTCTCTGTATTTCCTCATTCCTTGAGGTAATTATTTGAGATAATTCTATACAGCCAGGTCCTCCATAAGCACCCATATCATTTATAAGTTCGCCATTAGCAGGATAAAGTGCGAAGCCGGGATTTAAAGGATCTTCAGGGTCATTGTAAAATGCATCCGGATTTCCAGCATCTATACAAGGAGAGGTATCAGTTAAAATAAAGGATGTTTCACTAAATCCAGGGTCTGTATCGATATTACCATCACCATCAAATCCTCCTTCAACACAGCAATATGTTAGGTCACCACTACCTTGTATCTGTGATGAAAAAGTTGCAGTATTTCCCCAAACTATATTATTGGTCATTTGCACATCGGAACTCCATAACCTTAGTCCTCCACCTCCTTTTTTGGAGTGATTGTAGGCTATGGTATTGTTTTCAACAATAATTGGAGATTCCCCGTTTTGAAGAAACCAAAGTCCTCCACCACCATAATCGTCACCCCCCGAATTGCCAAATATTATGTTGTTTTTAATCGTGGCATCTGAATAGTTCATAACTATTCCTCCTCCATATAAACCTTGATTATAGGAAATCACATTGTTTATAATATGCGGGTTACCATCACCACAGCGAATGCCACCGCCTCCAGCACTTAAAATACTGCCTTCTTCATTAATTGCCTCATTGGCTGTAATTATGTTGTTTTTAATTGTAGGAGAAGATTGTTGAATTAAAATTCCGCCTCCCTCAGTATAATAGTTGCCGGGGCCATGTTCATCTTCCCATTTGGTTCCTGTTCCTCCAGTAATCGTGAATCCCTGCAAAACAGCAGTGGAATCTTCGCCTGAAACAATAAGAACGCAACTTGCAGTATCTTCATGTTGCGGCATACTGCCATTTATTATTGTGGAACTAATATCGTCCTGATTGCCACTAATAGCGTAATTGCTGCATACGACTATGTTCTTTCCTTTGAAATTAATGTTCTCATAATAAGATCCATAATCAACCAATATTGTGTCGTTCTCTATGGCAGCATCAATTGCAGTTTGAATTGTTTGATAATCCTGTGGAACATGTATTGTTTGCGAAAATAATGCAGGAATAAAAATAATTATCAGGAATAATGATGTTATATAATATTTCATGTCAGTTATGTTTAATAAATAATATTTGCTTAAGTAATTCGATAAATTAATTTAAAATTCTCTGCAAAAATCTATCATACATATATAAAAATCGACCTGATTCAGGAAGTAGTACCAAATTTTTTATGATTTAGTGCAGGTTTTTAGGAAAAAATGTTTTTTTGAAAAATATATATCAAGCTGTTTTTTTAAATTCTGTAGGAGTTTTCCCAATGTTTTTCTTAAAAGCGCTGTTAAATGCTGATTTGGAATTAAAGCCAACCTCGTATAAAATTTCAAGTATTGTCATTTTTTTATTGGAATTGTCCTTCATTAATTCAATAGCATCTTGAATTCTATAGTAATTAACAAAATCGAAGAAATTTTTGCCAATTTCTGAATTAATAATTTGTGACAAAAATTTCTGGTG
The DNA here is from genome assembly GCA_002869315.1 of Marinilabiliales bacterium. Lineage (GTDB taxonomy): Bacteria > Bacteroidota > Bacteroidia > Bacteroidales > F082 > BM524. The sequence goes on from PKTD01000221.1 coordinate 3,832, forward strand.
TATTTTAAACTCTTCAGAAAGATCCTTAATTGTAAGATTGGGATTTAAATAGGGTTTTTTGTCGGACATATATTTTTTTAAATTTTCCACCAGCAATCTGCTATCTTCTGAATTTATTTTCGACCCTGAATATTTCTTAGGAGATTTTATTCCATCAAAAGCATTATCCTGATTCAGGCCTTTGTATACCAGATAATTTGCAAAAAGTAAGTTTATGCTAACGGAACATATTATCAAATAAATAGTAACTCCCGCATATTTACTGAATACTACAGTAATTATAAATGCTACTAAATCGATAAACCACATGCTGGTAAAAGCCATAATAATTACTAATAACCAAGTAAGATTTATCTGCTCAACAGCAGTGAATATATTTTTTATTTCTATTCTATACTTGAAAATACTAATGAAAGATGCAAGTATATAGAGGGCAATTTGAAGATGAAGAATCGTTTGAATAATTACAAAATCATAGTACCAATAATTTGCATCTGATTTGTTCTCAAAGAAAAATAAACTTAAAACAAAATATACTGTTATGATTAGAAAAATTAAAAAATGAAGCAGATGTTTTGCTTTAAGTTTAAACTTTTTTTCACATAGCGATCTTACATATAAATACATTAAAGGTGCTAATAGATAATAAAATATAGGAATACTCGGCAATGCTAAAAGCCCATATAAGTCAATAATAAACTGAATCATTACTAAGGCATTGCTAATAATGAATGCAGATAACAGAATATAGCTTGTTTTTCTATTTCGTGTTGATTTGGAAACCAGCACAAAACCAAGCATAAGCAGCTGAAAAGTCGTAATTATCGAAATTATTTTTAGCACAAATTGTTTTTCGTTTATGGAAATAAAAGTATAAAATTAGAAAAAAGGCCGATATATTGCTTTATAGGTTGGTTTATAATGTCATATGCAAAAAATATTTAACAATATTTTAGAAATATTATTTATAATTAGTCTAAATAAGAATTATATTTGCATCGAAATTAAATGTTAAAAATTAAAAACTAAATTAATATGTCATTCAAATTACCAGAACTCGATTATGCGTACAACGCATTAGAGCCACATATAGATGCCCGCACCATGGAGATTCATCATACTAAACATCACCAGGCTTATGTAAATAAGTTAAATGATGCCATTAGTGGTACTTCATTAGAAGGAAAAAGTTTAGAAGACATTATGTCTAATATCTCTTCTGCTTCTGCTGGAGTGAGAAATAATGGTGGAGGACATTTTAACCACAGTTTATTTTGGAAAGTTTTATCACCTAATGGTGGTGGAGAACCTGAAGGAGAATTGAAAGATGCTATCAACAGTGCTTTTGGTTCTTTTGAAAATTTTAAAGACCAATTTTCAAATGCCGCAGCAACACGCTTCGGTTCAGGATGGGCTTGGTTAGTAAAAACAAATTCAGGATTAGTAATTACTTCAACGCCTAATCAGGATAATCCCCTAATGGATGTTGCTGAAGTTCAGGGAACTCCAATTTTAGGATTAGATGTTTGGGAACACGCTTACTATTTACACTATCAGAACAGACGTCCTGACTATATCAATGCTTTCTTCAATGTGATTAACTGGAAGGAAGTTGCATCACGACTATAAAGAAACAGCCTTGCTAAGAGGCGAAAACTAATTATACTAAGCACACAAGTGCTAACTGAAATAACTAATTACTGTGAAATAACTAAATAACTAGGGCAAGAGGCCGGTTTTCTTAATTGAAAGCCGGCTTTTCTATTTCTACCAATCCCCATATTTGTCCGTAAGGTAAATGAGCCCGCTAATACAAGTAGTACCCATTTGTAGTTCTCTGAAATTTATTTTATCGAAAGTGTCGTTTGCTGAATGATGCAAATCAAAATAACGATGAGATTCAGTGCGGAAGGCAGTAAGTGGTGTATTGAACTTTTTTAATGGGTAAATATCAACACCACCCCAGCCCGCTTTAATAAACTTTATTCCGTAAGGCTCCAATAATGGTTTAAAGGTTTGAAACAACTTCAGTTGTTCCACAGTAGAAGTAAAAGTAAAACCCGTGGGAGCAAAGGCTCCTGCATCTGCTTCCAAAGCAAAATATGGTATTTCAACCAAGGTGTCTATAGAATTGGCATAATGTTTTCCTCCACTTTGAGTGTATTCTTCATCCATAAATGCCACGAAGCGTATTGTTCTTTTATTGTGTATTTTTAGTTCTTTAAAAATTCTAAGAACATCTGCAGTTTGAACAATACCAGCACCATCATCATGTGCCCCTGCAGTATTAAACCAGGTGTCTATATGACCACCAACAACAATAACCTCTTGTGGTTTTTCTTCTCCTTTTATTTCTGCAATCAGATTGTAAGTAGTTATACCCTTAAGTTCTTCGGCATCAACTTTAATATTTACTTTTAAGTTTTCGTTTTCTTCAAGTAATTTGCTCAAAAGTTCTGCAGATTCTACTCCCAGAGCAACAGCAGGAATTCTATTATCTTCAAAGCGAGTTGAACCTGTATGGGGCACGTCATCACTTAGACTAGTTACAGATCTGACAAGAGCAGCTGATGCTCCCATTTCCAATGCAGCCATAGGGCCTCTTGCCCTTTGACCGACTGCATCACTATACATTTGAAATGTTTCGGTAAAAGTGTTTTTTACGGGACGATTGAAAAATACTATCTTACCTTCAACTTCCGATTTTTTTAATTGTTTTAACTCGTCAATACTATGAACTTCAATTACATAGGAGCTTAGACCTTTGCCTGAGCTTGCTGCTGATGGCCCTAATGCTTCTGCACTCAAATCGATTTTTCCCTCTGAAGTAATAATGGAAACGGAGGTAGAATTGCATTTCCATGAATCTGCCTTGTATTCCTGCAGATATACCGAATCAACATCAAGTTTCTCAAAATATGTTTTTAAAAAGTTCAATGCATTAATTGAAGCTTCGCTTCCCATTAATCTGCCTGGTGTATTTTCACATAGGTATCGCAGATTATTATAGGCATCATTGCTACTTATGGCATTTTCAAAAATCTTTCTCATCATCAATGAATCCGCATTTTGAGTAAAGGCAGAAAATGATAATAGCAAAACCAAAATAGTAAGAAGTTTTTTCATGGGATAAAATTAGAAAATTAATGCTTTTGCATACAATGCCTCTAAAAGCAAAGTTATCAACTTAAATGATATTATTTATTTGAATAGAAACATTGGGAAAAAACATTATTTCGCTAAAAGTGTAAAATAAGTTTTTGAATGATATATTCTCCAGGATATGTAACAACTGAACAAAATGCATCCTGGTGTATAAATCAGGAAAACAATGAGTTTGCCACCCACGTATATAGGATTATTCTTAATTCAAAATTTCCTTAACCTGCTTATAAACATTTTCTGCTGTAAAGCCCAGTTTCTTATCCAGCACATTATAAGGAGCTGAATAACCGAATGAACTTAATCCAAATACCTTTCCATCAGGTCCTACAAGGCTTTCAAGATTTAAAGGTAAACCCGCTGTCAACCCGAATTTTTTTGTACCCGCTGGTAAAATATTTTGTTGATATTCAACAGACTGGGTTCTGAATAATCCTTCAGAAGGTACCGAAACTATGCGACATTTTATGCCTTCTTTTTCAAGTAATTCTAGGCCTTCAAACAAAGTGCTAACTTCTGATCCGCTTGCTAGCAAAATAATATCAGGAGTTCCATCAGTGTCTTTCACTATATAGGCTCCTTTATTTGCATTACTTGCTTCTTCAAAACGTGAGTAATTTGTTGGCAAGTCTTTTACGCTCTGACGTGAAAGGATTAAAGCCGTTGGAGTATCTGTATTTTCCATGGCCATTTTCCATGC
>PKTD01000089.1 GCA_002869315.1 Marinilabiliales bacterium
AAAGAGAGTTTTGGCTATTGTTAATTTAATACTAATTCTTATCTGGTTTTATGCAATCCTCAATGTGCTTAATATAAGGCGTGATTTTATGGATTGGTTTACTTCCATATTAACATATGAAATAGTATTAGGTTCTGCTTCATTTGCGTTCTCCGATATTTTACTTTTCTTCTTTGTAATTTATGCATCTGTAATTATTTCCAGAATTTTAATGACTCTTCTAGAGAGAGATATCCTTACTCAATTTAATTTAGGAAAAGGCTTACCTCACACCATTGCCGTAATGGTAAAATATGCCATAATATCAATTGGGGTGTTTTTGGCTATTACTGCTGTTGGTATGCCCATGAATAGTATTACAGTAATTGCTGGTGCTATGGGTGTTGGAATTGGTTTCGGTCTTCAAAATATTTTTAACAATATAGTGAGCGGTTTTATTTTATTATTTGAACGACCAATACAAATTGATGATACTATTGAGGTTGGAACTCTTATAGGGAAAGTTAAATCAATAGGTATAAGAGCAAGTAATATACGTACATTTGATGGGGCCGATATAATCGTTCCCAATGGGGATTTGGTTTCAAATCAGGTCGTTAACTGGACGCTTTCCGACCAACAGAGAAGAATCGAAGTTTTTGCCGGTGTTGCCTACGGCTCTGACCCTCATAGAGTGAAAGAACTCTTTGAAAAAGTACTCTCAGATCATAAAGATATTTTAAATGATCCTAAACCTTTGGTTTTGTTTAATGGATTGGGAAATAGTTCTCTCGATTTTAGACTTTTATTTTGGACATCAAATTTCTATGAGTGGATACACATAAAAAGTGATATTATTTTCGGTGTTCACGACATTCTTTATAAGGAAGGAATTTCTATCCCATTCCCTCAAATGGACTTGCATCTTAAGTCAATTGAATCACCATTGGAAATATCTAAAAAGTATAATAAGGAATCTTCTTAACACTTATCACTTCATATTTATAATTAACTATAATTATTGAAAGTTATACTTAAATAAAGGAATATGATGTGGTTTTGATGTGTTTTTGATGTATTTTTTTAACCTAAGTTGACATTTAAAAATTATACTTTCGGGCCTTGAAAATAATTATATTTTTAATGAGATATACAACAATAATTATACTGATTTTATTATTTGGAAACTCCCTTTGCGCTCAAATAAAAAGTGATGTTGACTTTAAGGTAGATAGTTTGTTAGCCCTGATGACCCTTGATGAAAAAATTGGTCAGATGACCCAGGCAGAAAGAGGTGCTCTGGAAAATATAGATGATATAACAAATTATTATTTAGGCTCTTTACTTAGTGGGGGAGGTTCGTCACCAAGCCCTAACAATCAACAATCTTGGGCAAATATGTACGACAATTATCAGTCGTATGCAATGCAAACAAGATTGCAAATTCCACTTATTTATGGTGTTGATGCGGTACATGGCCACAATAATGTATATGGTGCTGTAATTTTCCCACATAATATTGGGATGGGTTGTACTTGGAATCCTGAACTTATAAAATTGGCGGCGGAAGTAACATCAAAAGAAGTTGCTGCCACTGGTATCGACTGGACATTTAGTCCATGTATTGCCGTACCACAAAATGAAAAATGGGGAAGAACTTACGAGGGCTTTGGTGAAACAGCAGAAATTCAGGAAATAATGGCTTCTGCTAGTGTGGAAGGACTTCAGGGAAATCTTGATGAACCTCAAACAATTTTGGCTTGTGCCAAACATTTTGTTGGTGATGGAGGAACAATAAACGGCATTGATCAGGGTAATACCGTGGTTTCGGAAGAGGTGCTTCGCCAAATTCATATGCCTGGTTATATCGATGCAATAGAGAATAATGTTGGATCAATAATGGCATCTTATAACAGTTGGAATGGTGTAAAACTTCATGGTCATGAGTATTTGCTTACGGAGGTTTTAAAAAACGAACTTGGTTTTGAAGGATTTGTGATATCCGACTGGGCAGGGGTTGACCAAATTACTGAAGATTACAGAGAGGCTGTTAAAAGAGCAATAAATGCCGGTATCGACATGGTAATGGTTCCCGACAGATATATATATTTCATAGGTGTTCTAAAAAGTTTGGTCAACGACGGAGAGATAAGTCAGGATAGAATAGATGATGCTGTTCGAAGAATATTAAAGCAGAAATTCCTTCTCAACCTATTTGAGGAACCTTATACAGATAATTCATTTGCAGCTTCATTTGGCTCTGAAGAACATAGAAGTATTGCTCGTCAGGCAGTTCGTGAGTCAGTTGTATTGTTAAATGCAAAAAATGATATCCTTCCACTTAAAAAGGAAAATCAGAAAATATTAGTAGTAGGAAGTAAAGCAAAGGATTTAGGGGCGCAATGTGGAGGTTGGACGATTTCCTGGCAGGGCTCTAATGGTAACATTACCCAGGGCACAACAATATTGGAAGGTATCCAGAATATAGCAACAACAAGTGAAATTGTCTACTCGGCAAATGGAAATTATAATGGAGATGCTGATATTGCAGTGGTAGTTATTGGAGAAAATCCATATGCCGAAGGAGCAGGTGATAAGAGTTCCTTGATTCTGGAGTCTGATCAAATTACAATGATAAAGAGTCTTAAAGAAAAGGGAATCCCTGTGGTAACACTTTTGGTTTCGGGCCGACCATTAATAATTGGAGATGCTTTACCTTATTCAGATGCTTTTATGGCTTGCTGGTTGCCTGGTACAGAAGGTGAGGGTGTTGCACAACTACTATTTGGCGATTATGTTCCAACAGCCAAACTTACTCACACCTGGCCGCAAACCATGAGCCAGATACCCATAAATTATGGAGATGATAATTATCAACCACTTTATGCGTATAAACATGGCTTAGAAAACTTTCCGTCTTCAGTTACTAGTCAAAATATGACAGTATATTCTGCTATTGCCGAATCTCCAAATGCAATAATGTTGACTTTAACGGGTAAAATTACATCTTTTGATATCGACTATAATGATTTTCAAATAAAAGTAAATAATCAAATTGTAGATAATAATGTAATTAATTTGGAGTTGTCTGAAATCGATTCTTCTGCCTTGCTTTTAGAATTACAGAATAATCTTAATTCATCTGATGTCATAAGCCTCTCATACTCCGGAGATGGTATTTATTCTAATGATTTGCAACTTAGTACTTTTAACGATTATTTTGTTTATAATTCTGTAAGTGGTTCAGGAGGACCTGTTTTGTTGCCCGGGAAAGTGCAGGCCGAAGATTATGTTGACATGTTTGGTATACAAACGGAACCCTGTATCGATATTGGCGGAGGATTGAATGTTGGGTTTATTGAACCCGGCGACTGGATGAAGTATAATGTTATTGTTAGTCAGAGTGGATTATATGCTATAAACAGCAGAATTTCAGGTTATAACTCGGGCACGCTTTTGATTCAGTTTAATCAGGAAAACAATACTTATGTAAACTACCAATCCACAAATGGATGGCAGAGTTGGCAAACATTTAGTGCTCAAGTTTCATTGGAAGATGGTGAATATGAGATGAAAGTTACTGCACAAGCTGACGGCTTTAATATTAATTATTTCGATTTTGAATTAGTTAATGGAATCTCAAAAATTGAAAACTCTCTCTCAGAAATTATTGTTAAACCTAATCCCGTAAAATCTAATTTTCAGATGGAATTTAATCTAAGTAAAACAGATGATTTAAGCATTAAACTTTTTGGTTTAGATGGAAAGCATTTGCAAACCTTTTTTAATGGCCAGGTTTTATCAGGTCCTTCTAATTATAATTTTTCTTTAGATTCTGGAATTTCAAAAGGGGTCTACATAATAGAAGTTAAGGATAGTAGAAAGAGATATTTTAAAAAAATTATAGTAAACTAAGCTACAATAAATTTATCTTTTTATTGCTAAAGCAAAGACTCTCTTAATAAGTAGATTTACAATACAATACGTTTGGATATTTCATAATTTTTGTATTTTTAAAGAAAATTAGTTTAACCAACACAATTAAAAAATGAAAATGCTAAGAAATATTATGCTGCTTATTATGATTTTGTCAGTAATAGGAGCATGTAAAAAAGACGACAAAAACTCAACAGTAACCTTAGATATCGAAACACTCAGCGCAAAATGGCTTGTTAGTGGCTCCAGCGAATACTCCTCTTTCGAGTTTAATAAAAGTGGAAATTATATAGTAATTAAAAATGCTAATACTTCCAATCAGGAGATTAAATTTGGAAAATATACTATCTCTGAGTCTACAATAATTTTAACGGGCTATGGAACTATTATTGTTTCCGAAATAAAGGAAAATACAATTACTTTTATTTTTAAGACTAACATCGATCCTGACACTGAAATTAACATTAATGCAGACAAGCAGGATGAAATGGAAAGTACTTCCAATACGGATCTATTATGTAAAACCTGGGAATTAGTCACAGAAAATGGCGAGCCGGTGGAAGGCACTGATATGGAACTTACTGTTTTATTCTCAAAAGCAGGGACATATTTTGTTACTTATATAAATGTAAGTGATGCATCTAATGTTGCTCAGTGGAAATGGAAGAATGCTGAAGAAACAGAATTATACTATTCGTGGGAGGAAGTACCTAACTGGGAAACAGCCAGTTATGTTATGATTACCGAATTAACATCAACTTCATTAATAATTACAGAAGGGGATCTTGTGTACGTTTTACAACCTGCATCTAACAAATCTGCAGCATTAACAGATGGTTACGTAAGTACTGAAACGAACAACAGTAAAATTTTTGGTAGGTAAATACGAGTTTAAATAAAAAAAGAGCAAGAATTATTATTTATTTTTCTTGCTCTTTTCATTTCTATTAAGAATTTAATCTATCTGATTATTACCTTTTCTGTGTATGCCCTGGAAGAATTACTAATTACTAGTTGATAAATTCCATTTGGAATATCATTCACAGGTATAATTATTTCTTGATTTGTAGAAAAGTCATGCCTGGACTCATAAATCAATTGCCCACTCATATTAATGATGTTTAATTTCATATCATTTTCTGAAACATCATCCATTTTGATTTTTATAAATGAAGTAGCAGGATTTGGATAAATGCTTATTTCATTATTTTGCGAAATTTCTTCGAATCCGGTAAAAAAGGAAGCGGTTGTTAAAACAGTTCCATTTGCTCCTACAGCCCATCCCATTGCATTATCAAAACAAAACACATTTACTAAATAGTCGCCGCTATTTGGGTAGTCATATTCCCATGATTCGCCACCATTATCAGTTTTTAGGAGGGCTGATGATCCATTTTGACCACCCGCTGCCCAGCCATTCATTTCATCACTGAAATGGATAGAACTTAATGAAATATCTTCTGAAAAAGTCTGACTGTTCCATGTTTGTCCACCATCCTTAGTGTTAAAAATTGCCGGTACATGAGGCAGGCCTAAATAATAACCAATCACATAGGCAGTGTTTGAATTGGTTGTGAAAACATCATACATATGGTAGGATTGTTCTGATATACTCTGTGCCCAGGTTTGACCTCCATCAGTAGTGTGCAATATTGTTCCACTTTCGCCAACTGCATAACCATTATCCATGGAACTGAAGTGAACGCTCTTCAAAGGGCTCTCATGTGACTGATTTAACTGATGTGACCATGTTAGCCCACCATCAGTAGTATGTAGTATTTCCCTTTGACTTATAAATGATGGATAGCTTCCACCATCACCACCTACAGCCCATCCTATATTTTCATCCAGAAAAAATATGTCGTATAAAAACTCACTGCTTCCCGGGTTCTGTATACTCCATGTTTGACCGCCATCATTGGTATTTATTATTTTTCCACCAAAGCCACATGCCCATCCATTGTACTCATCGGCAAAGAAAATGCCATAGTAAGTATTGTTTGCTGGAGCCTGCTGATTTTCCCATGTTTCACCACCATCGCTAGTGTGTAAGATAAGTCCTGTATTGCCTGCTATCCATCCTTCCGACTGACTAACAAAATGTACATCAAACAGATAGTTGTTTACCCCTGAGTTCTGTGCATGCCAGTCAGATTGAGTGTATCCAGTAATTGTAATTAAGATGATTGCAAATAGTAAATTTAGTTTTTTCATTTTATTTGATTTAATTATTTACTTTCTTTTATCCATGCTCCCAGTTTAATTCGGCATGTAAACTTTTGTTTTTTTCTTTTCACTTTGGTCTTCATATATTGTCTATGCATCAAATCGAAAAATAGTTGTCTGAAGTTATTATATATTCATTCATATTGGGATTTATATTATAATTACTTTTACATGAAAATGTTTAAGCAGAAAAATATTTTATAATAATCATCAATTTTTTATGAGCCAGTTTCAAAAATTACGTAAAGATTTCGAGCTGCCCAAATGTATCGATGCCTGGGGTTGGAAATACCACCATTTAGGAATACCCACAAACGAAGTCAGAAAAGGAGAGAAATACTTAACACAATTTAAGTTTTATGTCTCTGGTTTCCCCACTAGCCCATTTGGTGTAGAATGGATGAGGTTTGAAAAAGACAGTCCCATGCATGACCTAATTAAAACCATCCCTCATTTAGCATTTGTTGTAGATGACCTCGATTATGAACTCAAAACCAGGGGCTTTAAAATAATTACCGAACCAAATCCACCATCAGAAGGCATAAGGGTCGCCATGATAGAACATAATGGAGCACCTATTGAGTTAATGGAGTTTGTAAAGAAGTCCGAATAATAAATCCTTAAAAAACATATAATCTACCTGCTAAACCGATAAGTAAAATTAAAGTTTTACGCAGAATGAAATTATATAAATATAGTTAGATATATCAAACAATAACTCTATATTTGCCAAAAAATTAATGATGTACAATATTGAAGAATTAATAAATATTATACTCAATAAAAGCGAGCAACTAGAAGATTTTGAAAAGCAAAAGACTGAGCTTGAAAATCTGACTGCGAAGCAATTAAATTGTATTGAAATAATTCATTCAATGGAAAACCCCACTTTAAGTGAACTTACTGAGAAGTTACTTATTACTAAGGCGTCTGCATCTGTTATGCTTGACAGGCTTGAGCAGAATGGTTTTATTAGAAAAGTAAAATCAGATAATGACCGACGTTCAGCACATATGCATTTAACTAAAAAAGGTGATAGGGCTGCTCATTTACATGCAGATGTTCATAAGCAATTTGCAATACTTCTTACAAGTGAGTTAACTGATTCTGAAAAGGAGATATTAATAGTTTTACTTAACAAAGCCATAAAGTCATTACAATAAAATAAAAACACCATAGTTAGGTGTATCTAATCAAATTAATCTATTATATATGGATAAAAATAAAGCAGCTTACACTGAAGGTTTCGTTTCAATATTTACAAATATAGGTTTATTCGGACTTAAATTATGGGCCGGGATAGTTTCCGGATCAATTGCACTTACTGCTGATGCCTGGCACACCTTATCCGACTCTTTAAGTTCAATTATAGTTATTTTTGGTGTAAAACTTTCATCGAAAAAAGCCGATAAAGAACATCCTTTTGGTCATGGGCGCTGGGAGCAAATTGCAGCCAT
>PKTD01000103.1 GCA_002869315.1 Marinilabiliales bacterium
ATAAAAAGATACCACAAATAGGTAATGTTATTTTGGAAGATTGGGTCGAAGTTGGAGCAAATACTACCATTGACAGAGCCACCATGGGATCCACCATTTTAAGAAAGGGTGTTAAGATTGATAATTTAATTCAAATTGCCCACAATGTAGAGATTGGTGAAAATACAGTTATCGCAGCTCAAACAGGCATTTCAGGATCCACTAAAATAGGTAAAAACTGCATGATTGGTGGACAGGTTGGAATAATTGGTCATTTGGTAATTGCCGATGGGGTAAAAATTGCTGCACAATCTGGGATAGGAAAAAGTATAAAAGAAGAGAATGCAATTGTTGAAGGATCACCAGCAATAAATATCAGGGATTTTCAGAGATCTTATGTTCATTTCCGTCGTCTTGATAAATTAGTTAAGAGGATAGATGAAATTGAGAGGACAACGAAATAAACAGAATTGCTTACTTTTGCGCAAATTTTAAATTAAGGGTAGACAATAAGCCCAAAATTTTATGGCAGAAAAACAAAAGACTATTGGGAAATCAGTTTCTGTTTCAGGTAATGGATTACATACCGGACAAAGTGGTACAATGACCTTTTTTCCGGCTATAGCAAACCATGGGATTAAGTTCAGAAGATCTGATTTAAAAAATAAACCAATCATTTCCGCAAATATTGAAAATGTTATAGGCACAGCCCGTGGAACAACAATTGGAGAAAATGGAGCCAATGTTTTTACTATAGAGCATGTTTTGGCAGCTTTCAGAGGGGCAGGAGTAGACAATGTACTTATTGATTTGGATATGGAAGAAATTCCAATTCTGGATGGATCTTCAAGGTATTTTAGTGACGCTATCAGGGAAGCCGGAATTGTGGATCTTGATAGAGACAGAGAATTTATCGTGATAGATGAAGTTCTTGAATATAAAGTACCTGAGAGTAAAATAGAAATTAAAATAGAGCCTGCAGATAGTTTTCAACTGGAGGTTCAAATCGATTTTGAAAGCAAAGTATTAGGACTACAGGATGCTGTTTTAGAAGATATATCATTGTTTGAAGAGGAAGTTGCTAAATGTAGAACCTTTGTGTTTTTACATGAACTTGAATTTTTACTTAGTAATAACCTTATCAAGGGTGGTGATCTTGCTAGTGCAATAGTATTTGTTAATCGTCCTATTCCACAGGAAGAACTTGATCGTTTGGCCAAAGTATTTAATAAACCTAGTGTAAAAGTCAAGGATGAAGGAATATTAAATAATTTAGAACTTCATTACGATAATGAGCCTGCCCGACATAAACTTTTGGATATGGTAGGTGATTTGGCATTGTTGGGAAAACCCATTAAAGGTAAAATTACAGCCAAACGTCCAGGCCATCAATCGAATACAGAATTTGCAAAAATAATTAAAGAACATTTAAATAAAAAAGAAGCCATGTTAAAGGAACCACCTTTTGATATCTATGTAGAGCCTTTATATGATGTAATGCAAATAAAGAAAATGCTACCTCACCGACCTCCATTTTTGTTAGTCGATAAAGTGTTGGAAATGAGTGATAATCATATAGTTGGAATGAAGAGTGTAACCATGAATGAACCATTTTTCACAGGTCATTTTCCAGACGAGCCTATTATGCCGGGAGTTCTACAAGTAGAAGCAATGGCTCAGGTTGGAGGAATTTTTGTGTTAAATCAGGTTTCTGACCCAGAACTTTATTCCACATATTTTTTAAAAATTAATGATGTCCGTTTCAGAGGTAAAGTAGTACCAGGTGATGTATTGGTTTTTAGTATAGAACTAATTGCACCAATAAAGAGAGGAATTTGTCAGATGAGAGGTAAAGCTTTTGTAGGAGAAAAACTAGTTATGGATGGAGAATTAACTGCCCAAATAGTTAAAAACAAAGAAAAATAAGGATTATGAATCAGCCGTTAGCATATGTTCACCCACAAGCAAAAATAGCCTCTAATGTAGTAATTGAGCCTTTTGTAAATATTGAAAAGAATGTAGTAATTGAGCAAGGTACCTGGATAGGATCTAATGTGACTATAATGGAAGGTGCCAGAATAGGAAAAAATTGTAGAATTTTTCCTGGTGCTGTAATTTCTGCCATTCCTCAGGATTTAAAATTTGAAGGAGAAGAAAGTATAGTAAAAATAGGTGATAATACTACTGTTCGAGAATTTGTGACCATTAACAGGGGTACTAAGGCAAATAATGAAACTTCGATAGGAAATAATTGTTTACTAATGGCTTATGTGCATGTAGCACACGATTGTATTATTGGTAATAATGTTATACTTGCAAATGCCTGTAATCTGGCTGGTCATATTGAAATAGATGACTGGGCTATAGTAGGTGGTTTGTCAGCTGTTCATCAGTTTGTCCATATTGGTAAACACACTATGGTTTCAGGAGGAAGTATGGTACGTAAAGATGTACCTCCATTTTCTAAGGCAGGTCGTGACCCACTATCATTTATTGGGGTTAATTCTATAGGACTTCGTCGCAGAGGATATTCCAACGAAAGAATAAATGAAATTCAGGATATATTCCGTCATCTTTTCCTAAAGGGTAGAAATATTGCACAGGCTGTGAGGTATATAGAGGCTAATCTTCCTGCTACTCCTGATCGTGATGAGGTATTGAGTTTTATAGCTAATTCTCAGAGGGGGATTATGAAAGGTTATACAAGTATAAGAGATAAAAATGGTTCCAGCGGATCCTAATAAAAATATAAAATATCATTAAATGGCAACAACAGCAGATATTAGAAATGGTTTATGTATAGAACATAATGGTGAACTTTGGACAATTGTTGAATTTCAACATGTTAAGCCTGGTAAAGGACCGGCTTTTGTAAGAACTAAGCTTAAAAATGTAGTTAGTGGTAAAGTGTTATCCAATACTTTTACTTCAGGCTTTAAAATTAATATTCAGAGAATAGAGAATAGAAGTTATCAGTTCCTTTATAATGAAGGGGATATGTATCATTTCATGAATAATGAAGATTATGAGCAAACCTTTATTAATGAGAGTATGATTTCTGCCCCTAAACTTTTAAAAGAAGGAGAGAATGTTACTATTGGATTTCATGCAGAAAATGAATCAGCAGTTTTTTGTGAAATGCCTACTTATGTAGTTTTGGAAGTAACATATACTGAACCTGGTGAAAAAGGAAATACTGCAACAAATGCTTTTAAAGATGCTACTGTTGAAACTGGTGCTGAAATTAAAGTGCCCCTTTTTATTAATATAGGTGATAAGATAAAGATAGATACACGTAATAGTGCCTATTCAGAAAGAGTTAAAGGATAAATAATGGATTTCCCACAAGAACTTTCAGTAAAGGAAATTACTGAAATTATTCAAGGTCAGGCCTTAGGAGATGAAAATGCAAAAGCATTAGGATTGAATGAATTGCATGTTGTACGGCAAGGCGATGTTACCTTTGTTGATCATCCTAAGTATTATAATAAGGTGCTCAATTCCAGTGCTAGTGTAGTGATAATAAATAAGGAGGTTCCTTCTCCCGAAGGGAAAACGCTTATTCTGCACGACCAGCCCTTTAAAGCTTTCAATATGCTTATTAATAAGTTCAGAGCTTTTAAGTCTTCTGATAAGTTTGTGAGTGAAAGCGCCAAGATAGGAAAGAATACAGTAATACAACCTGGAGCTTTTATTGGAAATAATGTAACCATAGGTGATGATTGTATTATTCATGCCAATGTTAGTGTTTATGATAATTCCGTAATTGGCAATAATGTAATAATACACTCAGGTAGTGTTGTTGGTGCCGATGCATATTACTTTCAAAAGAAAGAGGGTAGGTTTTCAAAATTCCATTCAGGTGGAAGGGCAGTAATAAATGATGATGTTGAAATAGGATCCAACTGCTGTATAGATAAAGGTGTAACAGCCGATACTATTATTGGTAGAGGAACTAAATTTGATAATCATTGTCAGGTTGGACACGATACTATTATTGGCGAGAATTGTTTAATAGGTGCTTTTGCGGCCATTGCAGGCGTTACAAAAATAGAAGATGATGTTATAATTTGGGCAAGGGTTGCAATTAATAAAGATATTGTAATTGGAAAGGGTGCCGAAATACTTGCTACCTCTGCTGTTGATAAGTCAATAGAAGGTGGAATTACCTATATGGGATCACCTGTAATGGAAGTGAAAAAATATTGGCGTAATATGATTTTTATGAAACAACTTCCGGATTTAATAAGGTCGCTGAAAAAGAAATGATATATCTTAAATATTATCTGATGAACCCAAATGATTTGTTTCGTTTGGGTTTTTTGTATGGTATATATCCAGAGCAACAATTATGGCTGTAAACCCCCAGAAAGGAACAGAAAGTTTATCAGTATCCAGAAAGTTATTAAGCACTCCATGGGCCATGTAAGTAGCAAGACCCATTAGGGCCATCATGCTCAAAACCTTTACTTTCCTATTTCCCTTTTCATAGGTGTTAACTCCTGCATAAAGTATAGTTGCAAACATCAGTAAAACTATTAACATTCCCGGCATTCCTGTTTCTGCTAAAGGTCCAAGGTATTCACTGTGGGCATTTCCCTGATCACCCAGGTTAGTACTTATAATAGTCTTTTCTTTTGATCTTTGAAAAGGTGCATATACGAACTGGTAAGTTCCGGGACCCCAGCCGAATACAGGTCTCTCATCATAGAGTCGCACTGCTGCCTGCCAGCGATTAATTCGCTCCAGATTTGAGGCATCTGATGAAATATTTGTCATGGATTTAACATGCTCTGCAAAGTTAGCAGATGAATCTTGTTTATTCTTCTCCAGTCTGTCAATAATTTGGTGCTGAAATGTAAAGAAAAGTCCTACTAATATTACTAAAACTCCAATAACCCAATAATATCTTATTCTGAAAATTACCAATAGAAACAGCCCAAAAGCGGCAATAATACTTAACCACGCAGCTCTACTATATGACAATATAATTGCTATGATTATTAATACTGTAACAGCTGTTGCTGCTATTCGGACCCAGTTTTTCTGACCAGGATAAAAAATGAATCCCAGAGAGATAGGGAAAAACATAGCAAGAGCAGCTCCATAGGCAGTATGGTCATTATAAAAGGGTGACATAACCCAATGACCTGTTTCTTCATCAAAACCATATTGGGAATGAACACTAATTGTGTAAACAATTACTATTATCAAACCGCCAAGATAAAGCCATAAAAACTTATTTATATTATCGAGTTTTCTAAAGAATAATGCTGCCACAAAGAAAAATGGAACTACAAACCATAACCTCGAGATCAGAAACTTTATTGAAACAATAGGCATGTCACTAGTGAAGGTTGTAAGTAGAATCCAAAATAAATTCAGATAAATAACATAAGATACAGGATGTTTAGAAACTCTTTTGTCGTAATTGTTTTGGTATAAAACATTTATTAGAAATATGATAAGTATTCCAAACATAAGAGGTTCTGTGGGAAGGGATATTCCCAGACCAGCCTCTAAATCGCTTATATTTACAGCTAAAGGAGTAGCAAATGTAATTAACAGAAGTATTTTATCGTATGCTGTAAGATAGTAATAAAGTACCAATAGAGCCACAGGCAGTATAAAAAGCCAGTAGATGTCTTTTTGCACAACTAAAAACATATTGACAATCAAAAAGGCTGCTGTCAATGCGTAAACCCATCCTATCTTTCTTTTTTCATTCACCAGCTACTAACTATTTCTTTCTATTTTCTAAGAACATTATAACAAATGACGAAAACATAAAGGCAGCTAGCATGGCAATAGCAACGATTATCCATCTAACAGGATATTCCTTTTTGTCGGATACATAAGGTGTAGATACAATATTGCTATAGGTCATATCAGCATTTATAAATCGTAAGGCTTGCTCATAATCAAGTTTTACTAATACATAAGTACTCGCTTCATTTTGAATCATTTCTACAACTTCAAGGAGTTTTCCGCTGTATTTTTCCATATTGTTTTTTAGCCTTTCAACTTCCTTCTTATTTATTTTAGCAACACTACCATCATAGGTTCCTAATACACCTTTCATTATTTCTTGCGACTGATAATTATACTCGATAATTCCATAACTTTCTCCAAGATCTTGTAAGATGCTCTTGAGAGAGTCGATTGTATGCCGTTTCTTCTCGAGTTGTAGTCGATACATATCAGCAACTTCATAGTATTTGGTTTTATGCAGTCGGGCTACTTTTTTATCATAAAACTTTATTAATGAATTTACAATCATTGCTGCAGTATCAGGGCTTTTATCTAATACTTCAATGGAAACAGCCTCATAAGGAGTTTTGCCTATAGATATTTTTTCACTGTATTCATAATATATTATAGTCTTATAATATTTATAATCCTTGTCTATTTCATAGTGGTCATACAAATTATATTTATTAATGATGCTGTCTTTAATATCCTGTGAATTAAATAGTTGTAGCATCTGTTCTGTTTCGCTTTCTTCAGAATATGATTCTACATTCGCAGGATATAAAACTGCCTGTGATTTATAAAGTGGAGTTATAAATGTAGGACCAGAAAATATCGCAGCTAATCCTGCAGCAACAAGCACAATTATAATCAAATGCACTTTCCATTTGTCCAGTAAACTTAATAATTCGGAACTGTTAAAAAATTTAGCCATCTCTATATCGTTAATTTCAGTGATTTCATACTCAATGTTTCCTTCTTTTTCTCGTTCATCTTCATCAACTATTTTTTTTGTAGATTCAGATAAAGTGTCGTCGAGTTTAATATTTGAACGACTTTTTATTTTTACATCCTCCTTTTTAGAATCACTAATAAGAGGGATATTAATTTTTAGACTTTTTTTTTTAAGTTAATTTCGATATTTCCTGAAAATACCTCAATAAACCCAAATACCAGCATTGCAAGTAAGAATGTAGCTATGGTTGATATTAGTACAATTAGCCATCTTATTGGATATGTTTTCTTTTCTGCTTTGTATGCGCTACTTACGATAAACTTATGTGGTAAACTTTCTGTTGCATCAACTTTTGCTTCTTCGTATTTCGATCGTAATGCACTTAACTTTTTCTTATCGTGTTCGAGGGCATCTCTTAAGGAAACATATGGACCTCCATACTTTGCTAGAGTGTCAAGTTTATTCTGTAGTCTTTTGATGCTTACTTCATTACCTTTAGCCATCTCGATAGCCAATTGACGGTTAAACATTTCCGACTGGCTCTCATAATCGTTTATCCCCAGTTTCCTTAAAACAGTTAGTGAGTCTTCTTTTACTTTTATTTGCTGTTGGAGATTTAAAAACTCTTTTTCTACAATTTTGAATGCTTTAATGGCAATTTTTTTCTGCATATTGTTGATGGTAGAATCAACTAATTCTGCAATATCATTTGCCATATCAGCTGCAAATTGTGGGTCTTTGTCTAGAACAGAAATTTTTACAGCCATATATTCAGTCCGACGGAATCTGAATTTATCTTCATATTCATTATACAGATTTGTCATCTTGAATTTGTCAGAGTCCTTGATATTATAGTGTTCTAACAAATTATATTTATTAATA
>PKTD01000198.1 GCA_002869315.1 Marinilabiliales bacterium
AAACACCACAATTCATATAATCTCTTTCTGAATTGATCCCGGAACCTCTAACGTTTTACCTTATCAGGTCCCTTTAACTATATGTTTTTCAGCAGTTTTAATGAAATTCCTGCTCAAAAGCGGGTGCAAAGATACAAATTGTATTTAATATAACAAGAGAAATGTAAAAAAAATATTTACACCTTTCTTTAAACTCCCTTATTTTAAAAGCGTCCGTGAATTTAAAAATTTTAAGCCGATAATATTAGCATTATTGGAGGTTGCTCTATTCATTAAACCGGTTTTGATATTTATTTTAACGCTAATATCGTATATGTTTAAGCAATTGTTAATAATATTTCATTGCATTTTAAAATAATGATTGTGTTTATAAGTCAGTTTTGGTATTTGAATTCAGATGTTTTTTGTATTCTCTTCTATATTTTTATTCTACTTTTGCAAAAAACAAAAGAGATGATTGTACTTACAGGTGCGGCCGGCTTTATTGGCAGCGTATTGCTTAAGGAACTTAATAATAAAGGTATTAACGATATTGTTATATCGGATGACTTCTCAGATATTGAGAAAAATAGAAACTTTGAAAACAAATCATTTATTGATAAAGTTCACCGTAATGAACTGGCAACATGGTTAGATGAAAACAGTAATAGAGTTGACTTTATCATACATATAGGTGCAAGAACTGATACTACTGAATTTGACAAATCGGTTTTCGATATGTTAAACCTTAATTATACAAAGAATATTTGGGAGAAATGCACCTTATATAATATACCTCTTATTTATGCGTCTTCGGCAGCAACTTATGGACTTGGTGAATATGGGTATATTGACAGTCATGATGTGGTTGAAAATCTTAAACCTTTAAATCCTTATGGAGAATCAAAAAATGATTTCGATAAATGGGCATTGAAACAGGATAAAAAACCCCCTTTCTGGGCTGGACTGAAATTCTTTAATGTTTATGGTCCTAACGAATATCATAAAGGTCGAATGGCATCGGTTATACTTCATGCTTATAAGCAGATAAATGAAACCGGTGGGATGAAACTTTTCAGATCACATAATCCTGAATTTAAGGATGGTGAGCAGTTACGCGACTTTGTTTATGTGAAAGATGTGGTGAATGTTATACAGTTCCTAATGGAAAATAAACCGGAATCGGGGCTTTATAATCTTGGAACAGGTAAAGCACGTACTTTTATCGATCTTGTAAAAGCAACATTCGAGGCCATGGGAATGCCATCTCAAATTACATTTATTGATACTCCTGAAGACATAAGAGATAAATATCAGTATTTTACCGAAGCTGATATGAGTAAACTAAAAGACGCAGGATATAGCAAAGAGTTTACAAGTCTGGAAGAAGGTGTTAACGATTATGTTGTAAATTACCTTAGTTCAGGTAAATACCACTAATCATCTACCTCCACTTAATTCTGTAACCAACATTCCATTCTATATAATCGGCTATGCCGAAATCATAAGCTCGTATGTTAATACCAGCGAAGAGATTGTCGAAGATGTGGTATTTTATTCCCAAACGCTGATAACTGCCTTCCGATTTTCTTCTGGGAGGAATATCTCCTGTTACTAAACTTTTTTCAGGGACTCCCCATTCGGAACGATAAACATACCACCCCGGCTGGGCAATAACCGATAATTTGTGAATCACAAGTTCAAAAGCGCCATAAATTCCAAAATTAAGTTTACTGGCATTAGCAACATCTTTCCTTTCTATAATGCCATTTTTATAATTAATATATGAGTTCCAGGCACCATCAAAGCCAATATCAATTCCTAATCCCAATTTAACTTTTCGGGAAATCTGTCGGTTTACACCAGTGGAAAATGTAAGAATATTGTATGTTTCAGCAACGTAACCTTCATTTCCTTCAACTTGTGTTGTGTCGAATGCCAACTGTTTACTTGCATAGTTTAAAAGTGCAATATACTCCCATTCTCTATTATACTTTGGTATATCAGTTTTTATAAACTCAGGTCTTTCTTTGAATATATATTTTAATCCTACTCTGGGGGAAAACAGGTTGATTCCCAAATTAGGTACTCGGGTTGCTCCATTGGAAAAATGTGTAAAACTGAAAGCGGGTAATAAACTAAGATGTTTACCCAAATATATTTCCAGTCCTAGACCTGCATCAATAAATACGGTTTTGCTAGAGCCAATGGCATATTGAAAAGGGTTATCAATTTGATCATATCTTTCCCAGTTATAAGTTAAACCAAACCCCACATCATAATTAATACTCCATTTCTTGAATCTGTAAAATGGTGCCCTGAAGAAACCATATATTGCGGAGGGAGTACCTAATTCCTTTTTATTAAAGAAATTTGCTGTATAAAAACCAAAACCCCAGGTAGGGTAGAGGTAGTTTTGTTGCCATAATTTATTTCCATCAGTTTCAATACTATATTGTAAAGAAACGGCTTGATAATAATCAATAACCTGATTGCTTGCATTCTGGCCTTTTACAAACTCATTGGTTTGCAGGACTTTGCCTGCCTGATAATAGAGTTGTATTGACTTTTTATATTTATGTTTTTGTGCCTTAATGGTATCATTAGCTATTGAGTTTAGGGGTATCAATAAGCCCATTACGATAGAAATGCAAAACAGGAATCTTTTCATACGAATTTGATTAAATGCCATTTATTTAAGCGACAAATCTAAAAAAAAGTTAAATTGACCAATTAATATTTATTCAAATTATAAAGTTTGCTTCAGTTTATAGTACTTTGCGGTTTTTATAATAAATACCAGAAATAAAAATGAATCAAAACATAAAGATAACAATATTTGTATTGGGATTTCTGTTGCCTATAAGTTTGATGGCTCAGATTAATTCACAAGATGATAATACTGTTAAGGAACTGGATGCCAATAAAACCACAAGAAAAATTTCAACACTCCTTTATTATATCAACAATTACTATGTAGATACACTAGATATGCCTGAAATTGTTGAAACTGCTATTATTCAGACACTCAAGGAGCTGGATCCTCACTCGGCTTATATATCATCCGAAGATGTTGAAAGAGCCGATGAACCTCTTAAAGGCAGTTTTGAAGGCGTGGGAATCACTTTTCAGTTGTATAAAGATACTATTTTGGTAGTGTCACCAATTCCCGGAGGCCCCTCCGATAAGGTAGGAATTATGGCTGGTGATAAAATCATTAAAGTTGATGGGGAGGATGCATATGGAGAAGATATTACTAATAAATGGGTAATGGACCATTTAAGAGGTGATAAAGGTACCAAAGTTGAAGTGGCTATTTACAGAAATGGGAACAGCAATTTAATCGACTTTGAAATAACCAGAGATAAGATACCTATTAATAGTATGGATGCAGCTTTTATGCTGGATAAGAAAACAGGCTATATAAAACTAAATCGTTTTGCAAAAACATCATTGAAGGAGGTAAATGATGCTTTATTGGACCTTAAAGATCAGGGGCTTAAAAATTTAATCTTTGATTTACGATCAAATTCAGGAGGTTACCTTGGAACTGCAATGAGCATTAGTGATGAATTTTTACCAAAAGATAAACTAATCGTTTATACCGAAGGTATTCATTCTCCACGCCAGGAGTTGGTGTCAACCAATGCTGGTGAATTTGAAGATGGCAAGTTAATTATACTAATAAATGAAGGATCAGCTTCTGCATCTGAAATCGTGTCTGGTGCGATTCAGGATTGGGACAGAGGAGTTATTATTGGCCGCAGGTCGTTTGGTAAAGGCCTGGTGCAGAGACCTTTGCAGTTACCAGATCGCTCAGTAGTTAGATTGACTATAGCCAGATATTATACACCTTCAGGAAGATGTATACAAAAGCCATATGATGATGGAGTTGATGAGTATTATGCCGACTTTAAGCACCGTATGGAGCATGGTGAATTAATCCATCCTGATAGTATAAATTTTCCTGATAGTTTAAAATATCAAACCCAAAATGGAAGGACTGTTTATGGTGGTGGTGGAATTATGCCTGATATATTTGTTCCACTAGATTCTGTTCGTTATAATGACCTTTATTCACAGTTCATAAGAAAAGGTGTTTTCAATAGTTTCACTAATGATTATCTTGCTTCAAACAGATCAGAACTACTAAATAAGTACAATAGTTTTGATGAGTTTAATTCATCTTTCTATTTATCTGATGGTGATTTTGATGCTTTCCTTAAAGTTGCTGAAGAAAAAGATGTGGAGGTGGATGATGCTGAATTAAATCCAAATGTCGATTTTATAAAACTTCAATTAAAAGCACTTCTGGCAAGAAACCTCTATGATGCTTCCGATTATTTTGAAGTTATGTCATTAATGGATAAAGAGATAATGACAGCAATGGAGGTAATTAGCAATAACAAAACTTATAGCAAGTACGTTAACAATTCTAAATAGAAATTATCTTATTTAATTTTTCTAGAATTGATTTTCTTTGGTCTACTAATTCATTGAAATAGGCTCTGTTATTTATTCTTATTAGCAATATTCTTAATTTTTGAAATATTGTAACTGAACTTTTTTGAATATATATTGCAATAAAAGACGCAATAATTTGAGAGACAATAAATAAATACCAGGATATTGGCAATTCAAATAAACTGTATATGATTAGAGTTTCAATAATATAAAAGATTGGGAATAATAAAAAGGAAATTACTAATTTAAAAGACGATTGAAACTGCTTGTCTTTTAGTATCTTACCTGATGCCATACTCAATTGAAATGGTATAAAATTTAATATTAAACTATAAAGATATACGGGCAATAATGCCATATTTAAAGCCGCATTAAAAATGGTTTTTATAAAACTAAGTTCTTCGGGTTTAAATAATTTCAGGGATATGTTTTTCCGGGCTAACTTTTTTTCGTACTTACTAATCTGATTAGCAAGCAACTCAAATTTTTCCAATTCATTAGTCTCATAAACAAATAACTTTTTCACCAATATCTGATCAGCATAGAATTTTGCCACAGACTCATCAATTATACCTTTTGTACTATCAATTTTTTTGTAGTCATAAATACCTCTGATGGTTTCATAGGTATTGTAATGGGTCTTCGATTTAATATCAAGCATAAGTCCGCTAATAGCCTGGCTTAAGTCTTCTCTTATTTTATTTAAAGCAACTGGTGGGTTTTCTTCATAAAGATCTTTATAATCTGATATTTTTATGGGAGGGCCAAAATTAACAATTAGAGTTTCCCTTATTTTGTAGTAATTGCTGTAATCTATGCCTACAGGTACAATTTGAATGCCTAATTTAAAATCATTTTCCACTTCTGTTTGGAAGGCAATTCTGGCAAAGCCTTTTTTTAAAGGTCGTAAACTACGTGATGAAGCATGATTTCCTTCCGGGAGAATAACCAAACCATTTCCTTCCAATAATACATCTGCAGTTTTTTTAAATGTTTCCTGATTATTTTTTAAACTGTCGAAACCATCTCTTATCCTGTAAACAGGAAGTATTTTCAAAAAATATAAAATAGCTGCAATGGATTTCTTTTTAAAAATATCGGCACGGGCAACAAATATTAACTGTCTCTTAATATTGAAAAGTAGTGCCAATGCATCCATAAGCGCATTTTGATGATTGGGGGTGAAAATAAGTTTACCATCGGCCGGAATATTGCGCTTGTTTAAAACAAAAACTTTTTTGTAAAAGAGTCCGTTATGCCATGGTTTTAATAAGCTGTATAATAGGTTATAAGCAAACGATTTATTTTCAATATTATTTTTGCCCATAACTAAGCATTTGAAGTTTTTCTGCTTAATCCATATGTGAAGTTTGTCCAATATCCGGCAAGTATTAATCCTGCCAGCATATGCCATATTCCCCACCATGCAGCAATTATGGCCATTCCTCCTAATTCCATTTCAGGTGGAAATATTTTTGGATTGAAAATAAGTACCAGAGCTAAACCAGCATTTTGAATTCCAGTTTCAATGGACAAAGTTTTTACATCACTTTTTGGTCTTTTAAATATTTTGCCTAAAGCATAACCAGATCCCAAAGCCATGGCATTATGAACTAAAACAATTAGGAATACATACTGCAGGTAATTAACAAGATGATCAGAATTCTTCATCAGGGCCATTATTATTACTACGGTAAAAACTACCATCGATATTTGCTTTATAGGCCTTACAATTTTACTGGTGAATTTTGGAAAATTATTACTTATTAGTAAACCCAAAATAAGTGGGATTCCTAAAATAATAAAAACAGTCTTAAACATCTGATATACATCAATATCCAACGGGCGAACCAGTGTTGCTGCATCTGCCTGTGAATAAATTCCTATGGCCCAGTTTCCCCAGAGGGAAAAATTTACGGGAGTGAGAATTACTGCACTTATGGTTGCAATTCCAGTAAGACTAACCGACAAAGCAACATTTGCTTTTGCTATGGAAGATATGAAATTGGAAAAATTACCACCCGGACAGGAGGCTACAAGTATCATTCCCAATGCCATTGTTGGGGTTATAATGTCCTTCAGAGCAATCACAAAAAGGAAGGTAATTACAGGTAATATCAAAAACTGTGATAAAAACCCAAGAATTGCTGATTTTGGGCTATTTATTAAATCTTTAAACTGTTGTATTTTAATTTCTAAGGCTACTCCAAACATTAAAAAGCCAATGGCAATATTCAAAGCATGCAAACTTTCGGGGCTAAAATTTAATCTTATGTGGTCAAGATTACTTAGTGTTTCATACATATCTCTGTTTTAAGTACAATGGCAAATATATCAAAATTGATGAATTATAATTGTTTCGAACAATAGACTGTTAATTTGTATTGTGTTTTAGGGAAAAACCTAATTGATAATTGCATAAATTTGATTAAAATTGATATCAGCTTTATTGAGTATACAATATTTTTTGGGTTTAGTTTTTAGAAATATAAAGAGAAAATTAATGCCATATTGTACACTAAAATGCTACATTTGCTGTTTTATTGAAGTTGAGGGGTTAATACAAAGTTGCAAAACCAATAATTTAAATCGTTAGTGAGAAGAAATATATATATCACTTTAATTCTAATTTTATTTATTAGTCTACAATCCAGATCTCAGGAAATGTTTGGACTAACTTTAGGAAATTATAGTGGTATCAACTCTACACTCGTTAACCCAGCAATGATGACACATCAACATAAGTTTTTAGATGTAAATATCATTGGAGCAGATATTTTTGCCAACAACAATTTCGCATATATACCAGGCAAGGATTATAATATGTGGGATGCTGTTAACACAAGACCCTTACCCGTTTACGAGGATGGAAAAAATTTCTTGTATTACAATAATGCTAAACTCAAATCGGAAACTGTAAATTTAAGAACTTTAGGGCCTTCAGCAATGATGCAAATAGGGAAACATGCCTTTGGTTTTACCACTGCCATGAGAGTTTATACTACAGCTAACCGAGTTCCCTGGGAAATGGCTGTACTTGGATATGAAGGTATGAAATATGAGCCTCTGCATAATATACTCTTCGATGATTATGATTTGGATTTGCAGGCAAATGTT
>PKTD01000044.1 GCA_002869315.1 Marinilabiliales bacterium
ATTGGAATCGAAAAAGATATATTAAATCGTATTTTTGACCCGTTTTTTACAACTAAAGATGAAGAAAGTGGTACCGGCCTTGGACTATCGATTTCCTATGGTATAATAAATGAAATGAAAGGAACAATTAATGTGGAAAGTATTCCAAATGAGAAAACTGAAATAACAATTAAATTACCTTTAACAAAAAAAGTTAATGAAAAAGCTTAAAATACTGATAGTTGACGATGAAGTAAGGTTATTACAGGAATTAGAAGAATTTCTTGGAAACAAAAAATTTAGCGTTTTCAAAGCCCTAAAACCTTCAATTGCATTTGATATACTTAAAGAAAATAAGATAGACATTTTAGTTCTGGATATTAAATTACCTGAAATGAGTGGTATAGAAGTGCTCAAGATAGTAAAAGAACAATATCCTGAAATTGAAGTAATTATGGTATCAGGCCACGGGGATATGTCAACTGTTATTGAAGCTATGCGATATGGTGCTACTGATTATTTTCAGAAACCATTTAGACTTTTAGACATAAACAATGCCATATCAAGAACCAAAAGGTTCATCGAAATAAGTCATGAATTAAAAGCTACAAAATCTACCTTAAGCCACTTATCAAAAAAACTAATGCAAAATATTGGTGTCCAAATTCTTGGCAACAGTAAAGCAGTGAGCAACCTCATAAACATGATGACTAAGGTAGCAAGAACAGAAAACACTTCTGTATTAGTTTTGGGAGAAAGCGGCACTGGCAAGGAGTTAGTTGCTCATGGTATTCATTATCTAAGTAATAGAAGCAAAAACACTTTTTACTCTGTAAATTGCTCAGCAGTGCCGGAAAGTTTATTTGAGAGTGAATTTTTTGGACATAAAAAAGGCTCGTTTACAGGAGCAACCGACGACAAAGAGGGCTGGTTTGAAATTGCCAATGAGGGAACCTTATTTCTGGATGAAATCAGTGATATGCCATTAATACAGCAGGCTAAGTTATTGCGGGTACTGGAGGAAAGAAAAGTTAATAAAATTGGCTCCCGAAAAAGTGCTAATGTGGATGTAAGAGTTATTGCTGCTTCAAATAAAAACCTTGAAGAAATGGCTCTTGAAAACAAGTTCCGATTGGATTTATTTCACAGATTAAGCATATTCGTTATTGAAATTCCTCCCCTAAGGGAGAGAAAAGAAGATATACCTATTCTTCTGGATTATTATGTAAAATTCTATTCTCAGCAAATGGGAAGTCAGATAAGGACAATTGACCCAAAAGTGCTTGAAATGTTTAATGATTACGATTTCCCTGGAAATATCAGGGAACTGAAAAATATGATTGAAAGGGCAGTAATATTATGTGAAGATGAAGTATTAAGTTGTAATCACTTCCGTCTTAATAATCAAAATGCAATTAACAAAACAAGTACAACCTATACTGCAATTGAGTAAAATAATCTTGATTTGGAAGAAAATATTAAAAGATTGATTATTAAGGCTTTAGAAAAAACAAATAATAATAAATCTAAAGCTGCCGAACTTCTTAACATAACCTGGCAGGCCCTCGACAGGCGAATAAAAAAGTTGGGTATTGAATAGATTTTGTTCTAGTAAGAAGCAAAAAAAAACCGTCTAACCTAAAGGTTAGACGGTTTTTTTATTTTTAGTTCCGACTATTTTACAGCATCTACAATTGCTTTAAATGCTTCCGGATTATTAACAGCAAGGTCAGCTAAAACCTTACGGCTAATTTCTATATTCTTAGCATGTAATTTACCCATAAATACTGAGTAAGACATTCCATGCAAACGAGCCGCTGCATTGATTCTTTGAATCCACAGTGCCCTGAATTGACGTTTTTTAACTCTTCTGTCGCGGTATGCGTACTGCATTCCTTTTTCGTACGCATTTTTAGCAACCGTCCAGACATTTTTTCTGCGACCAAATTGTCCTTTGGTCTCCTTCATAAGCTTTTTCTTTCTCGCTTTTGAAGCTACTGAATTAACAGATCTTGGCATTTTTTCTAATTTTTTTTCACTATAGCGTTCTTTTCAGAAACTTGTATGGCTATAACAAAAGTTAAACATTTAATTAATTTACTTACGAAGCAACATTCTTATATTCTTCTCATCCGCTTTATCGATTATCGCAGTGTAAGTTAAATTACGCTTACGCTTTGTCGATTTTTTAGTAAGGATGTGGCTTTTATAAGCATGCTTCCTTTTAATTTTACCAGAGCCTGTAAAGACAAACCTTTTTTTAGCACTGGATTTTGATTTCATTTTTGGCATTGCTCAAATGAATTTATTGATTAAAAATAATTTTGAAATTTATTTTTTGGGGGATATAATCATTATCATTCGCTTCCCTTCCAATTTCGGTAAACTTTCTACTTTACCAAACTCTTCCAGCTCCTGTGCGAACCTCAAAAGAATATACTCTCCTTTATCTTTATATATGATAGATCTTCCTCTAAAGAAAACATCAACTTTTACCTTTGCACCATCAGTCAGAAATTTCTTTGCATGAGATAATTTGAAATTAAAATCGTGGTCGTCAGTATTTGGCCCTAGCCTAATTTCTTTGACAACTACTTTTGCCGTTTTAGCTTTAATTTCTTTCTGTTTCTTTTTCTGCTGATAAAGAAACTTCTTATAATCCATTATTTTACAAACAGGTGGACTGGCAGACGGTGATATTTCCACCAAGTCTAGATCAAGGTTATTAGCTAAATCCAATGCATCTCTTAACTGGTAAATGTTCGTTTCAACATTTTCTCCTACCAGCCTTACTACAGGTGCAGTAATCTTTTCGTTAATCCTATGTAGATCTTCTGTTTTTCGAAAGGGTTTTCTTGGCCCTCTTCTTCCTCTAAATTGTGCTATTGTTGTGTCCTCCTATATTAATTAATACTTTATTTAATTCTCGAATACGGTTAATGCGTCAACCTCTTTATTAATAATTTCCGCAAAACCATCTATACTAAATGTACCCAGATCGCCTTCTCCTTGCTTTCTTACGGATACTGTATTTTCATTTTCTTCTTTCTCACCTATAATCAGCATATAAGGTATTTTCTTTAGTTCAGCATCACGGATTTTTCTTCCGGTTTTCTCGCTTCTATCATCAATTATACCTCTGATATTCTGTTTACTCAGCAAATTTAAAACTTTTTCGGAATAAGCCTGATATTTATCACTAATTGGCAAAAGAATACATTGTTCCGGAGCCAGCCATAATGGGAATCGACCTCCGCAATGCTCAATAAGAACTGCAACAAACCTTTCCATTGACCCAAATGGTGCTCTGTGAATCATTACAGGGCGATGCTTCTCATTATCAGACCCTATATATGTTAAATCAAATCGCTCTGGTAAATTATAGTCAACCTGAATAGTTCCCAATTGCCATTTTCTACCCAAAGCATCTTTTACCATAAAGTCCATTTTAGGACCATAGAAAGCAGCCTCTCCATATTCAGTAACTGCATTTAAACCTCTTTCCTCAGCAACTTCCTTAATGGCTTGTTCCGCTTTTTCCCAATTTTCATCACTACCGATATACTTCTCTTTGTTTTCGGGATCGCGTAATGAAATCTGTACTAAAACATCATCAAAACTTAATGCTTTGAAAATTATCTCAATTATATCTATTACAGATTTAAATTCATCTTTTATCTGGTCAGGAGTACAAAAGATATGTGCATCATCCTGAGTAAATCCTCTAACCCTAGTAAGCCCGTGTAATTCACCACTTTGTTCATATCTGTATACAGTCCCAAACTCTGCATAGCGAAGTGGTAACTCTTTATAGGAGTGAGGCTTTGTATTATAAATCTCACAGTGATGCGGACAGTTCATAGGTTTTAGGAAAAACTCCTCACCTTCTGCTGGAGTAGTGATTGGTCTGAAAGACTCTTCACCATATTTTTGATAGTGCCCTGAAGTTTTATATAAATCTACATTACCTATATGAGGACTTATAACAGGTTTATATCCAGCATCCTTTTGAACTTTCTTTAAAAACTGCTCTAACTTTTCACGCAATTCTGCACCTTTTGGCAACCACAATGGTAAACCCTGCCCTACTTTTTGCGAGAAAGTAAACAATTCCAACTCTTTGCCAAGCAAACGATGGTCACGTTTTTTAGCCTCTTCCAGCATTTCCAGATATTCATCAAGTTCTTTCTTCTTTGGAAAAGTAATCCCATAAATTCTGGTAAGTTGCTTTCTACTTTCATCACCACGCCAATAAGCCCCTGCAATACTTGTCAACTTAAGTGCTTTTATAAAGCCTGTATTGGGAATATGCGGACCACGGCATAAGTCGGTAAAATGACCACTTTCATAAAGAGTAATCTCTCCATCATTAAGGTCACTAATCAGTTCAATTTTATATTCATCGCCTTTGTCACCAAAATACTTGAGGGCATCGGCTTTGGAAATATCTTTTCTTTCAAATGTTTGCTTTTCTCTTGCAAGTTCAAGCATCTTCTTTTCAATGGTCTTTAGGTCATTTTCAGAAATTTCGTAATCTCCAAAATCAACATCATAATAAAAGCCATTTTCAATATCAGGACCGATACCAAATTTCACTCCGGGGTAAAGTAATTCTATTGCTTCAGCCATAAGGTGCGCTGATGAATGCCACATAGCACCTTTACCAGCATCATCTCTCCATGTGAGTAATTGCAAATCAGAATCCCTGTTAATCGGTCTTGTAGCATCCCACACCTCTCCATTTACCTTGGCTGCCAATACATTGCGGGCAAGGCCTTCACTAATATCCTTAGCAACTTCCAGAGCTGTTACCCCTTCAGAATACTCACGCTTCGAATTGTCTGGTAATGTTATATTTATCATACTACTATTTTGCTACAAAAAAATTGGCTGCAAAATTACTAAATTATTGAACTTAACCAACTAATTGTTAGTGAAATATTTTTTATTTTATTTGATATAAAAAGTAAGTTTTTTATAAGATGTTTTAATAAATTAATTCGCTAAGTTTTTGAAATATTTAAAAACTTAGCGAATTAATTTTTTTGTCTAATTTTGACCATGGTAATTTTTTAAAATGTATTATAATCATGAAAAAAACCTGGAAAATATTTTTATGGATAATAGCAGGATTAGTAGTAATAATGATCTTATTTTCAGGCTGGTACTGGTTTAGGGCAAATTCAGAAATGGGTCTTATGACTCCTTTGGAAACTGGCAAAGTAGTAGACAATATTTATGCTATAAATAATGAATTTGTTAATTCATATATTATCGAAGAGGGTAAAAATCTAATTGTGGTAGATTGCGGTAATGATGTCGAAACAATTCAAAAGGGATTTAAGTTTCTCAAATTAAAACCTGATAATGTGGTTGCAGTGTTGCTCACACATAGTGATGGAGACCATGTGGCAGCATTGAAATTATTTAAAAACGCCGAAGTATACCTTTCCAGAGAAGAAGAACAAATGATTAACGGAACAACTTCTCGGTTCTTTATTTTCGGGAACAGCATTGATACCGACAATTATATATTAGTTGATGATAATCAGGAATTTACAATCGCAGATGTGCCCATAAAAGGTATTCTTACACCAGGACATACGCCAGGTTTAATGTGCTATATTGTTAACGATAGGTTTATGTTTACCGGTGATGCCTTGAGTTTAAAAAATGGTAAAATTGATGAGTTTAACGACTTTTTTAACATGGACTCTGAAAGGGCCTTAAAATCAATCTACAAGATAAAAGAAGTTGAAAATGTAGATTATATATTTACTGCTCATTACGGTTATAGTGATAATTTTGAACATGCAATTAGTGACATTGACTAAAACTAATCTTCATTACTAAATTCCAAGATATCCCCTGGCTGACATTCCAGTACTTTACATATTGATTCCAGAGTGGAGAACCTCACAGCTTTTGCTTTTCCTTTCTTCAAAATGGAAAGATTTGCCATAGTAATACCTACCCTTTCAGAAAGTTCAGTCAAACTCATCTTACGCTTTGCAAGCATTACATCAAGATTTACGATAATTGCCATAATGCTAAATTGTTAATTGATTTTCACTTTCTAATTTCAGTCCCTTCATGAATATATGAGATAATACCCAAATAAATAATGCTACCATTAAAATTGAAGGATAGGTTTTTACATCCATATTAAATTCCAAAGTCTCAAAATTTAAATTTTGAACAATGAAAAAATACTGAAAATAGCCATAAATTGCTGTGAATATCCAAATGACTAATAGAGAGTAAGATATCCTCTTTAAATGGTTAATATTAAAGTAGTCGAAATATTTACCTTTATAAATATTTCCAATAAAAGCCCTAAATTCATACATTATTAAAAAGACCAAAAGAACAATTATTATCATAAAAGAACCATATATTCGTCCAATTACCAATGGAGTATCTATAAAATGTATTTTTCCTATCATTTCCTTAAATTCCACATTGATGTATTTATTATAAAAGTCCAAATCAAGGGTGCCTTTTTCAACAACATCAATAGCAACAGGAATTCCTACATGTAACTGAAGATTGCCTAACAGTCCTATTATCATATTTACAGCAAATAATATTGCAATAACACCAGCAATTGTAAAAAGCCAGAATATTACATTAGTAAACCAATAGATAATTTTTATACTTAAGGGTTGATTTAATTTTTCCATAGCATTTAGTTTAAATTAAAATGCAAATATAAAAACAATTTATCAATTATCAAGTATTATTTATTGTTTTTCGATAATTTATTATCGTTTTAAATAATAATCACTTTGATTTCTGAACAGTTTTTAAGTTTAATAGGTTAATAGGGTTAGAGTTCATACCACTAATCTTTTTATTAATAAATCTGAGTGACTGATCATAATACAATATTACCACTGGCGAATAGGTCATCATAACAGAATCCATTTTTCTGTAAATCGATTTTCGTTTAATAATATCCAATTCCATCATAGACTCTTTATACATTTCATCAAATTCAGCACTTTTATAATGTGTATAATTTGGACCATTAGGAGAGAAATTTTCTGAAATAAATAAGGATAGATAGTTTTCAGCATCAGGATAATCGGCTATCCATGATGCTCTGAAAAAATTCAATTTTGAATTTGCTTTCATTTCACGAACTGCTCCTGCTGGTGAAACCTCCACTCCTATTTCTAAACCAAAATCACCCAGTTGCGATTGAATGAATTTGCATAGGTCTATATAATCAGATGTCGTAACTAGTTTGATTTCAGGCTTTTTATCCAATTCAAAATACGATATTTCCTTCAATAGTTTCTTAACAGAGTCGGGCCTAAAACTATAACCATAATCAATTTGTGCATTTTTATTAAGCATGGAAGGGGGAATAATTCCGCCTTCAGCAGGAATTCCAATATTATTCCTCAGAAACTTTATCATTTTTTTTCGGTCGAAACCATAATTAATCGCCTTGCGAAGTTTTAAATCTAGAAGTGGGTTTTCATCTTTCAATTTAGGATCAACAAGAATACCTAGATACTCGGTATTCAGGTAGGGCTCACCTATCATA
>PKTD01000071.1 GCA_002869315.1 Marinilabiliales bacterium
AAGTTATAGACTCTAATATTTTCTTCAGGGAGATTTAACTTATTATATTGTTCAATAGCTTTATTTGCAAATATTAAGGCACTGTCATTTTCACCTTTTTCATTATAAATTATTCCGAGGTTAAAATAGTTTGTTCCGAGGAGTTTTATATCATTTATTTCTTTACATATTTTTATTGATTTCTTATGATAATATATAGTCTTTTGATAGTGCGAATGCACTCCGTATATCATTCCCATATTATTATAACTGGCAGCAATTCCCTTTTTATTTTTTAATTCTGAATAAACTTCAAAAGCCTGTGAAAAATAATCCATAGAAAGATCATATTTGCCTAAGATATAATATATACCACCAATCCTGTTTAATATTTCTGCCTCATTGATTTGTAGGCTGTTTTTTCTTGCTATCCCGAGTGCTTTTTCTAAAATTTGTTTAGAGGAGTCTGGCTTATTATATTTTAATTGTGAGGCTGAATCAATATACTCTACAATTAAATTACTGTCATTTAAGTATTTATAGTTTGAAGTAACCTGACAAATAGATTTCTGTGAAAAGACTAAATAAAAAATGGAGATTGATATTAGAATAAAATAAGTTACTTTTTTGTTCATATTTAAAGTTAGTCTAAATCCCACTATTTTTGGTTTTGGTAGTAAAACAAATTTACTATTTTTTTTATATCTTATGATGTTTCTCATAAAATAAAAAACCTTGCAAGAAAATCTTACAAGGTTTTTTCATGATCAGGGAATCATTTGGTTATTTCTCTCGTTATCCTTAATATTAAAGAAAAAATGACCTTTCATTTATTATAGAGAACAACCTTAGTTTGTTGTTTTTCAAGTCTTCAAAAAAATAAACTTTATCGTTTTTTATAAAAATTCGTGAACTAATCTTTTCTGTTTTCTTAGGAACTAGGCCTATTGATTCCACCTGGCTTTCTGAATAAGTTTTATTGAGTTCGAGCATAGAATTTTTCATTTTATTTTTATTTTTTTTCCATCTTTAGAGCAAATTGGACAATAGGAATCGCGGATGATGGTTATATAACCACATCTATCACACTTAAAGTATTTTTTAGATTCTTTAGAAGATTTATTTTTTATTAATTCCGTATTCGACATATTTTACATTAATGGCATAGTTTGCACTCAACAGTTGTGCCAAAACAAAAACAATTAAACAATTATAGTTATAATATTCATAAATACAGATAGTTACAATTATTAATAAATTCTTTAAAACATAAGCATCTATATTAAAGTTGATTATAACTTACGCATTTGGATATAGTTAACTATCCATTAATGAATAGTTATTAAATTTGCAAAAAATACATATGGATAAATTTTCAGAATATAATATTGATAATAGTGAATTGCAATTACGTATTAATGAAATTGTAAATCGAAAATTGAATAATAGTCAACTTGAGCAAATTAAAAGGCTAATTTTAGGAGTGATCGACCTCACAACTTTAAGCGGGGATGATAATATTGAAAAGGTAAAAAACCTATGCTTAAAAGGTATTTCATATAATGATAATTCAAATAAGATACCAAATGTTGCCGCTATTTGTGTATATCCGGTATTCGCTAACTTAGTATCAGAAACAATAAAAAACACAGATATAGAAACTGCCTGTGTGGCTGGAGCATTTCCTAGTGGTTTATCACCTCTTAGTGTGCGTATTTCAGAAGTTGAATATGCAGTTGCAGAGGGGGCTAGTGAAATAGATATGGTTATAAGCAGAGGTATGCTTACAGAAGGGGATTCTGATTATGTTTATAAAGAAGTGAAGCAAATTAAAGAAGCATGTGGAGATGCACATTTAAAAGTTATTTTAGAAACGGGAGAACTCAAAAGTATTGCATTAATTCGAAAAGCATCTGAAATTTCTATTATGGCTGGAGCAGATTTTTTAAAAACTTCTACAGGAAAGATATCACCGGCAGCTACTCTGGATGCATTTATTATAATGCTGGATACCATTAAAGAATATTATAATTCAACGGGTAAAATGATTGGAATTAAAGCAGCAGGAGGAATATCAACTTTTGATGAGGCTCTAAAGTATTATTTATTGGTAGAAGATGTTCTGGGGGAAAAATGGTTAAATAAAAAGTACTTTCGTATTGGCGCCAGCCGATTAGCTGATGATGTTTATAATGCTATAATTAACTAATTATGAGAAAAATTATAATAATTCTATTTCTAATATTGCCTTTTGTTGGCAATTCTCAAACTTTACTTACTGAAGCAGTTGATTTTCATGTAAAAACCATTGATGGAGAACCCATTTATTTGTTCCCACTATTGGATGATGATAATTATATTGTTGTTATTGATTTTTTCTCAACAACATGTGGCCCTTGTCAGGATTTTGCCGATGATTTTCAACAGAGTTATATAGATTTTGGCGAGAATACTGGCAATGTTTATTTTATGGGTATAAACTGGGGAAATGATAATGAAGGTGTTAGGGAGTTTGATTCAATTTTTGGACTTACTTATCCTACAGCAAGTGGTGTTCAAGGTGGTGGAAATATAGTATTTAATGACTTTCAAATTCAATCATATCCAACGGTTGTAGTGATTAAACCTGATCATATGATTAGTAATCAGTATGTTTGGGAACCTAGCAATGCTAATATTAATGATGCCGTTATTGAAGCAGGGGGGTTGTTGGTTGGTAAAAAAGAAATTTATGCAGAACAGTTAAAAGTTTATCCAAACCCGGCTAGTGAAAAAGTAAATATTAGTTTACCTGAATTTAAAGATGAAATTTATATTGATATTATCAATATTCGCGGACAGATAGTATATCAAAGTTTAGTTAGTTCTAATGCATTTAAAACAACTACTATTAATCTTAATGATTTTAAAAGAGGAATTTATACAGTCAGAACTATTACTTGTGAAGGGAAACTACTATATCAGAAACTAATTATTAACTGATAAGTTTTTATTTTTTATTTGCTGTATACTGTCGGCAATTTTTATACTATCCTGTGTGTAAATCAGTCTTAGAGAATCTTCTATAACTTTTTCGTTGGCAATTTTTTGCTCCAGTTTGGCCTGCCTTTCATTCAGGTTTTCTAAAACATTATCAAGAACCTCCTCCATAAGTTTAGGTTTTGAAGTATAATAATCCATATTTTGCTTAAAGTCTAGGGCCGTTATATTATATTCCAGAAAAACCTGATTATAGTATTCTTCTTTTAATTCTTTGCCATCTTTGTTATTAACCCGGTTGTAAATTAAAGTACCCTCAATAATCTGGATATCCGTTAAAACATCAACCATCTTTTCTTTATTAAAGAAATTCTCGGGAATGGGAGTATTACTTTCATTAATATTATAACACGCTGATAGCAATAATAATATAATTGGGTAAATTACTTTTTTTATGGTTTTAGTTTCCAACTTCAGATAAAAATTTAATTCTCATCAATCTAACCTCTTCTTCATTATATTCTGCTTCACCTAACTCTTCCAATGCATCTTCAATGGAGTCAGTTTCTGCTTCTGAGAAATATTCAAAAATATCCTCCTGGTGATACTCATCTACAGCCTCTTGAATATAATAATCCAAGTCGACCTTAGTACCGGATGAAACAATACGTTCAATTTCGGTGAGTAACTCTTCCAAACTGATATCTTTTGCATGTGCAATATCTGTTAAAGGGAGTTTTCTATCGATACTTTTTATAATATAAACTTTAAGCCCTGATTTATTAACCACCGATTTAATAACCATGTCGTTTGGGCGTGTTATATCATTTTCTTCAACATAATTTTTTATGAGGTCGAGAAAAGGTTCGCCGTATTTTTTAGCTTTACCCGCACCTACTCCAATTATCTGTTGCATTTCCTCCATTTTAATGGGGTATTGAATGGCCATATCTTCCAATGATGGGTCCTGGAAAATAACAAATGGAGGAAGGTTTTCTTTTTTTGAAATATCTTTTCTTAAGTCTTTGAGCATAAGGAAAAGGGAATTATCCGTACCGCTGTTTTTTTGTCCACCACCTTTGGTAATAATGGAATCATCATCGTCGGAATCATAATCATGATCTTTTGCTAAGAGTATACTATAAGGATTATTAACGTAATCTTTACCCTTTTCATTTACTTTTAGGATGCCATAATTTTCTATTTCCTTCTCAATAAACTTATGTATTAATGCTTGTCTGACTATTGTCATCCAATACTTACTATCGTCATTTTTTTCTTTTCCTGAGCCAAAAAGTTCATTACTGTCCAGTTTAATGGATTTTATATCTCCACTTTTGTGACCCGCAATAAAGTCGGAAATTAATTTTGCTTTAAATTGTTCTTTCAGAGCGCCTATAACTTCAATTACAAGTTTTATGTCATCTTGTCCTTCAAACTTTTCTTTTGGTGTAAGGCAATTGTCGCAGGCACCACAATTATCTTTTTTATATTCTTCTCCAAAATAATGGAGTAGCAATCTGTGACGACAAACTGAAGACTCAGCATAAGCTACGGTTTCGAACAAAAGTTCCTTAGCTATTTCCTGTTCTGCAACAGGCTTGTCTTTCATAAACTTTTCAAGTTTTTGAATATCGTCATAACTATAGAAGGTTATACAGTTTCCTTCACCGCCATCACGACCACCTCTGCCAGTTTCCTGATAATATCCCTCTATACTCTTTGGAATATCATGGTGGATTACAAATCTGATATCAGGTTTGTCAATTCCCATTCCAAAAGCATTGGTTGCAACTATTACATCCACTTCTTCCATAAGGAAATTGTCCTGATTATTTCTCCTGGTAGCAGCGTCGAGCCCTGCATGATAGGGAAGTGCTCTTATTCCATTAACAACCAGTGATTCAGCAATTTCTTCAACCTTTTTTCTGCTCAGGCAATAAATTATTCCTGATTTATTGGGTTGTGATTTTATATATTTAATAATGTCTTTAACAACATGTTTAGTTTTTGGTCTTACTTCATAATACAGGTTGGTTCTGTCGAAAGAAGATTTATACACATCTGCACCTGTAATTTCAAGGTTTTTAATAATATCTTCCTGGACTTTCAGGGTAGCAGTTGCTGTTAGAGCTATTATTGGAACATCATGACCGATAGCAGTTATTATAGGCCTTAACTTTCTATATTCAGGCCGGAAGTCATGGCCCCATTCTGATATACAATGAGCCTCATCAATAGCGTAGAACGATATATTTATTTTTTGAAGGAATTCAATATTATCTTCTTTAGTCAATGACTCTGGTGCCATGTATAAGAGTTTTGTCTTGCCAGCACTTAAGTCAGATCTGACTTCCATCATTTCACTCTTTGAAAGCGAAGAGTTCATTACATGAGCAATGCTTCTTTCATTACCAAAGTTTCTTATCATATCCACCTGATTTTTCATCAAAGCGATCAGAGGAGAAACAACGATAGCAGTCCCGGGCCTGCTCAAAGCAGGAAGTTGATAACATAAAGATTTTCCACCTCCTGTTGGCATAACAACAAAAGTGTTTTTTTCTGCAAGTACACTTCTTATAATTGCTTCCTGGTTTCCTTTAAAACTTGAAAATCCAAAAAACGATTTTAATAATTTTTTTAACTCAACTTCTGTCATATAAATGCTTATTATACAGAAAAATTATCTTTGTAAGGTGATTATTCCTTACAAATGTAATAAATAATAACTAGAAATGTTAGTATTTCTTATCTCAACTATTACAAATATAATAATAATAAAACAGAGATTTGTTAGTTTAATTAAAAAAGATTTGGAGTGAAAGAAAAAATAAGGTCATCAGCTCTGGCAGCAATTGAAAATGAACTTGTTTCTGTAAAAGGAATGTTGAATTCTGTGAATGATGATTTCATTGCTGTTGCAGAAAAAATATATAATTCTTCCGGCAGGCTAATCTTAACTGGGATAGGCAAGAGTGCTATCATAGGAAATAAAATTGTTGCTACTATGAATTCCACAGGCACACCTTCGGTTTTTATGCATGCTGCAGATGCAATACACGGGGATTTGGGAATTATACAAAAGGATGATATTGTTATTGCTATTTCCAAAAGTGGTGAAACGCCAGAGATAAAAATATTAGTTCCCTTAATTAAAGGAAGGGGAAATATGTTGGTAGCAATGGTTGGCAATATTGATTCATATTTAGCAAAGCAAGCTGATTATATTTTAGATACTACTGTTGAGAAAGAAGCATGTCCGAATAATCTGGCTCCAACCTCGAGCACTACAGCCCAATTGGTTTTAGGCGATGCTTTGGCAATAAGTTTGCTGGAATTAAAAGATTTTAAAGCCAGTGATTTCGCAAAATTTCATCCCGGCGGAGCCTTAGGTAAACGGATGTTTTTAAGGGTAGGTGATCTGTCAATAAACAATGAAACACCAAAAGTTGATATTGATGAAGTAGCTACCAGGGTGATAATCGAAATATCATCAAAACGACTCGGTGCAACAGCTGTTTTAAAAGAAGGAATTATAAAAGGGGTAATAACTGATGGAGACATTAGGAGGATGATCGAGAAAACTCCCGATTTCACAAAACTTAAGGCTTACGAGATAATGTCAGCAAATCCTCGTACTATTGAAAAGGAAGAGTTAGTTGTAAATGCCCTTTCAATTATGAAGAATAATAATATCACACAATTATTAGTTGTTAACAATGGTGTATATGAAGGTGTAATACATTTGCATGATATTTTAAATGAAGGTATATTATAAAGAGTATGAAAACAAATAGTCCTGAAGAATTTAATGCCTATCGCGCTAAAATGAATGAGCGCATTTTAGGTGCTCAGAATAATAAAGTTATAAAACGCATTTTCAATGTTGATACTAACGCCTATATGGACGGTGCTCTGGATAAAAAAACAAAAGAAATGTTGGGTTTAGTATCTTCAATGGTTCTTAAATGCGATGATTGCATATTTTATCATCTTGAAAAGTGTTTTGAATTAGGTCTAACTGATGAAGAACTAATGGAAATATTTGGGATTGCTAATTTGGTTGGAGGAACAATAGTGATACCGCATACCAGGAGAGCTATGGAATTTTGGGATAATCTAAAAAAGTAAACGATGAAACTTTGGACACAGGATCTTGTAAAGAAATACAGACAGCGTACAGTTGCAAATAATGTTTCTGTTGAGGTAAATCAAGGTGAAATCATTGGCTTGTTAGGACCAAATGGTGCTGGTAAAACAACTTCATTTTATATGATTGTTGGATTGATAAAGCCAAATTCTGGAAAAGTTTTCCTCGATGATCAGGAGATTACACAAATGCCTATGTACAAAAGAGCGCAACTCGGAGTTGGTTATCTTGCACAAGAAGCATCAGTTTTCCGACAGTTGAGTATAGAAGACAACTTAAAAGCAGTTATGCAGTTCACGAAGATGACAAAATCAGAACAGGATGATAAACTGGAATCGCTTCTAG
>PKTD01000186.1 GCA_002869315.1 Marinilabiliales bacterium
CTGGGTTACCAATGGTGAAACTAAAATTAATGCTAAGGCAATTGTAGGTTCGGATGGCGCCAGTTCAATTATTAATAGAACATTTTTCAAAATACAAAAGGACTGGAGGCATAAGCATTTGACAGTACAGGCATATTTTAGCAATGTTGGTCAAATTAAGTCTGACACATTAGAAATATTTTTAAATAAGGAAATAATACCCGGTGGGATTTGGATTTTTCCTATGAAAGGAGAAGTGTGCAATGTGGGTATGGGAATGCTTGTTAAAACACTAAGGAAAAACAATACTGATATCAAAACACTTTTCATGGACTTGATATACAAAACCAAAACTCTTGGTGGTATGTTTGAAACTGCAGAATTAACTTCTGATATAAACGTAAGAGTACTGCCTCTGGGGCAAAGAATAAGTAAAATATCAAAAGAAAGAATTTTACTACTAGGAGATGCAATATCTGTGGTAAATCCAATAACAGGAGAGGGAATAGGTCAGGCCATGAATTCCGGTAGAATAGCTGCACTTCATTTAGATAAATGCCTGATTAGTAATGATTTTAGTAAAACTAAAATGAAAGAATACGATAAGTCTATTGCAAGAAAATTCAATAGTGTAATAAGAATGAGTTATGGTATCCAGAGACTAATATCTTTTCCTTTTTTAAGCAATAGGATAGCTAATAATTATAATAAAAACTTAAAGTTGAGGAAGCAGATAGAAAGTCTAATAAATGATCCTGCAAATTACAGTAAAATTTTTGACCCACGATTATATTACAGGATATTAGTAGGTTAATTGAATTTATAGGAGAGTAAAGCCACAGAATAGTTATACTAATTGATTGTGTCTCCAAATAAATTTCAGGGAGTAGCAAAACCCGTTTAAGTAACAATATAGAAACTTTATTAGGCAGTTTAAAAAATAGTATTTTTTATTCAGTTGGGCTAATTCTTCGGAGTTCCAGTTCTTCCTGAATAAGCATATTAGTTTGTCGATTTATATTATAAAACAGTAAAATAAATCCGCATATTATATACAGTACTCCTGGATATACTGAGATCATTAGTTTTATTCCTGTTATTGCTTCAGCACTTTGTTTAGCATTTGGCACAAACTGATATAAGGCAAGCAGCCATCCTGCAAGTGCTCCGCCAAGTCCCCATCCTGCTTTCTGTGCAAATGTGGCAGCAGAAAATACTAAACCTGTAGCTCTTCTGCCGGTTTTCCATTCTGAATAATCCGCTGAGTCGGCCAGCATGGTCCATAATAAGGGAACTGCCGGTGCATAGCTAATCTTTGCAAGTATATTCAGTACATAAAATGCCATGACATCATCATTGGATGGGAAATATAAAAGCACAAAGAATATTCCTGATATAAAACTGCTAGCCATAAAAACATTTTTATTACCAAAACGACGAGCAAGTGGTTTGGAGAGAGGAATTCCTGCAATCAGGGCTATGGTACCAACAACATTGAAGATTTGCACTTGTTCCTCAACACCAACATAATATTTAAAATAATACGCTAT
Source organism: Marinilabiliales bacterium (assembly GCA_002869315.1). Taxonomy (GTDB): domain Bacteria; phylum Bacteroidota; class Bacteroidia; order Bacteroidales; family F082; genus BM524. The sequence goes on from PKTD01000186.1 coordinate 1,530, forward strand.
TGAAAGATTTTGCAATGCGAACATCACAAAAGATATAATTCCAACAAAAAATAGTATAACCCATGGACGATTATTAAAAAGGTCTCTAAGGTCTTTTTTCAGATTGGATTTTTGTTTTGGTGGTGGACTAACTCTCTCTTTTGTACTCCTGAAGGTTATCATAAAAAGTACAAAACTTATAATAGAAAATAGTATGAGAGTATACTGATATCCTTTTGCATTATCTCCATTTCCAAAATAATTTGCAAGATAAAGGGCTGTACCTGTTACAATTAATTGACCTGTAAAGGCAAAAACGAATCTATATGAATTTAATCCTGCCCGTTCGTTGGAATCGGAAGACATAACGGCACCAAGTGATGAATATGGAAGATTAATAGCAGTAAATACTGTCATTAATAGTAAATAAGTTGCTCCGGCATAAATAACTTTTCCTGTTTGTCCTAAGTCAGGAGTGGAGAAAGTCATAACAGCCAGTATACTATAGGGAAGTGCCATCCATAGCAGGTAAGGGCGGAATTTCCCCCATTTTGTTTTCGTTCTGTCGGCAATAATTCCCATTATGGGATCGCTAACCATATCCCACACTCTTGCTATAAGCATAATGGTACCTGCCACAGCGGCCGATATTCCAAAGGTATCAGTATAGAAGATAAGGATCCAAAAGCCAACCATATCCCACACAAAGTGCGATGCTGTATCCCCTACACCATAAGCTAGTTTTTCCTTTATTGATAATTTATTGCTCATAATCAATTACTCATTATGCTTTAACATTATCTCCCTGGTGCTTAACTCTACCTCTTCTTTCGATGAGAGCTTCTCGAATTTCATTGGCTTTCGCTTCACTGATGTTATAACCTTTCATTATCCAAATTGCTAACAAAGCAAAGATTATTGGGATGATAATATCTGCCAACCTGAGGTTTACAAGAGATTCGGCTGTTTGAACATCGGCATTTTCATTAAATCCAACCAATTTCAATACCACACCACTTAGTAGCATAGCCAGAGCATTACCAATTTTTACCATTAGCCAGTACACGGCTCCAAACATACCTTCACGTCGCTTTCCATTGTTGAGTTCATCTAAATCGCAAACATCAGCTGTCATCGACATCATTAATGTAAATAGTCCGCCAATACCAAAAGATATAAATGGCAGAGGAATAAACATCAACCATGGATTTGCAGGGTTAAAGCACCACCATTTCAGAATATAGCCAATAATTGAAAGCAAAGTAGATACAATAAAGGCATTCTTTTTTCCTATTCGTGAGGATAATTTAGCAACAATAGGAATAATAAGAAAAGCAGTTGCAGCAGCATTTACAGTACTAAACCATGGCGGCCAGGTTCCGGCAGTTGTAATGCTACCTTCAAAAAGGTAATAGAGAATTATAAAATAGGAAAACTGCGCTATAGTTTGAAAACCATTAAAAACCAAGAAAGTAGTTCCGCATAATTTTACGAATGGTTTGCATGTAAGTGTTTGAACTATTGCTGCCCAAAATTCTTTTAAGTTTGAGGCAATATTTTTAATATTAAGTTTTGATTCTTCATCTGCATCCGGGAGAACCATTTCTTTACAAAATAGTGCTGGAAATGCTCCAAGTATGATACTGAATCCCCCAACCCAGAAGGAAAGAACCCTTACTCCCTCGGTTGATTCTTCAAAAAACAGATCCGGATTTCCTATTAAAATCCAAAACCAGGGTGCAATCATCCAAGCCATTTGTCCCATAAACTGCCCAACTGCCATTAAGCGGGTACGTTCATTGTAATCCGGCGTCATTTCATATCCAAGACCAATAAAAGGCGTAGAATAAATGGTAAAAGAAAGAAAGAAAACAAAGGAAAGACTCAAAAAGTAAAAGAAATTATACATTTCAGTATTTTCGGGGTAGAGTTGCCATAGAACTATAAATGACAGACCTGATAGCATACTACCTAAAAGAATATATGGTTTTCTTCTTCCCCACCTGGAACGTGTGTTATCAGTAATAAACCCCATTATTGGATCTATTAATGCATCGAAAAATTTTGGTAAAGCGGCGACTAAACCAGCTAAAGCCGGATCCATTTTAAATCCATATATGAGATAGAACATAAACACTCCAAGAGCTGCAGGGTAGAGATTTATGGTTAATTGTCCTGCACCATATGCGAACTTTTGTCCCATCGGAACTTTGTCTTCCTTAGCTGTTTTATATCGGACCATTCTACTTATTGTCTTTAATATACTTAACTACTTCCTTCGGCATTCTATCAACTGTATATAATCCCCAGTGCTTCTCGGCTCCTATGGGATTGTCTTTATTTCCTTTCCAGTCTTCGTCAAATGCTTCAAACCAGAATGTTGTTATATTATTTTCATGAGCAAAATTCATGAGTTCACGATAGTAAATAAGTTGATTCTCCTCACTAGCCCTTTCACCAAATTCAGAGGCGGTTGTTGCCCACCCTGCTTCTGTAATTACAAGCCTTTTACCAACCAGTGAGTCAGCAACTTTTTGAATATTCTGAATGGAATACGACATTGCTTCATCAATCCCTTTTCCTTCCCATACCGGATATATATGTATGGATACAAAATCGACGACATCTGCAAGTTCTTTACCGCTGTTTGCCCACCAGTCATAATTATCAGCAACTGTTACTTCCTGATCAATCATCGACTGTACTTTCTTTACATAAGATATTATACTATCAACATCTACCTTATGGTCGTTCCAATCAACCAAAGCTTCATTACCAACATTTACAGCGGAAATAATATGTGAGTATCTATTTGCCAGTTCAATTCCTTTTTGGATTTCCTTTCTGTTAAGAACCTTATTACTATCCAGTTCATGTTGTGGTATTGGTTCGTTCAGCCAGGCACAGGTTTCATGTGCGCTCAGTTCGGCTCTCAGCCATATACCAAGCATAACTTTAACATCTATTTTATTATCATCGATAACTTTTAGAATCATCTCAGTGTTTTCGCCGCAATCATAAACACGAATAAGTTTAAATCCCAAAGTGTCGCGGATAATTTGCATATCCTCAAGAACCTCATTATAAGAAGGGTTTACTGCTCCATCCCCTCTGTCGGGGTGCTGGCCGGACCTGAAACCTGAATAACATACTGCTTTTGATACTCCCTCCAACAAACTTTTATTTGTTTCTTTATTTTTTTCCTGCTGTTTAGAAGATTCCTCCATTGCTTCTTTACTTGTTTTGATATTTTGGTTACATGAGTATATGCCCACCATAGCGATAAAGATCATCAACTTTCCGATTATATTTATTGTTGTCATATACTTCATGTTTAAATTACTTTTTATCTAGTATTTAATATTTTCATTATTATCCCATAATCCCCAATAAGGACCTACATCGCCTTCACTGTCAATCTTCCATGATTCATCGAATGAAGAGAAATAGAAAATTTCTATATTGTCTTCTTTAGCCCAATTTTGTGTGTTAATGAAATACTTCATTGCATTTTCAGCAGAAGGCTCAGCGCCATAGAATTTATTGCCCATATTGGGCCATCCAGTCTCAGTAATTATAACTTTTTTACCTTTAGCCGCCTTTATTGCTCTTGCATACATATCTTTCATGTATAACAGAGAATACTCCATACTACATCCTTCCCAAAATGGATAACAATTGGCAAGAATTACATCACACTCTTCTGTTATCCTTTCACGGAACTCAAATTCATAATATGCATCCACATAACCTATTGGTATGTCAACTAGTTCTGATTTTACTCTAGAAATGTATTCCAGAAGTTTATCTTCTGATAGGTCTCCTCTGTACATTACTTCGTTTCCAACAGCAGCAATATCTACATAACCTTCTTTGGCCATCTGTATCAGATTCTCTATTTCCTGCTCGTTTATTTTTTCATCTTTACCTAACCATGCACCCACCAGTGTTTTTAAACCGTGTTTTTTTGCTATGCGTGGAATTAACTCATTTCCTTCTGTACAGGAAAATGATCTAACCCATTTAGTATGAGGTGCAATTATTTTGATTCTTCTTGTAATTTGATCTTCTGACAATACATCACCTGGTTTCTGTCCTTCCTGATATGGGCTGAAACATAGTCCATGCATTTTATGTTTCATCTTTTCATGGAATATATCAACTATATCTTTATGAGTTGAAGGTTTCGCATCAACACCAGTTAAGGCTAATAATTTATCTCTTCTATATGACATACTAGTTTGCAATTATAGATACATTTATCATTTTTATTTTTCCGCTTCTGCTGAAAACAAGTTCACTGTTTTTCTTGTCTATAGTATTTTCTGAAATGGACATAACATCATCATTATCATATGTTATGGCAATTTTTTGTTGCTCAGAAAAATTAACTATCACAGGAATTTGGCATAGAGTGAAACCTATTTCATTTTCCTTAAGACTGATAGTATAGAATTCGTTATCAACTGCACAGTATTCGAACTCATTGGGACTTCTTAAAATTTCTTCCTTATTGATTAAGGATTGGTCAAATATTATTTTACCATCCGAAATTTTTATTCCTAATTCTCCGAATCGGGTAATATTATCTTCTTTAACCTGCCCCGTTAAACCAGGTTGTTTAACACCATTTCCGCCTGGTGTATGCGAATAGGCATCCGTTGGAAATGAACCATATACTTCGGGTGATTTATAAAGGCCGATTCCTGCCTTTATTTCATAATAATGCTGTTTTAACTGACTTATAATATTCTTATCACCTTCATCTACAGCTCTGAAAAACATCTCCTGAGTTGCAAGGGATAATTTTGAAACCATATGCCAATAAATTGAACCTAATCCTTCGTAACCATAGAAAGTGCCTGATCTGCCCGTAAATGAATTATGGTCGAATATTTCTTCATATAAATCAAGGACATCGGTTTTATATTGCTCCAATAAATTTCCATATTCTTCCGTTGACAGACTTGACAGTGCGTTTTTCAAGACTTCAGCATTTCTGAAATCACCATTGAAATGATAAGCACCCGAAGAGTCTTTCTCGATTATTGAATTATCATTTTTATTAACAAGTTCTGATAACAACTTAATCGTGTCGACTTTTTCTTTTGGGATATTATTTTTATCAATAAACCTACTTAATTCTCTGTCAGGATAAAGCATGTAACTATACTGATCTTCCCTGAACATTGAACTGTTTTTAAGTGCATCGAGAACATCTAATCCTTCTTTTGGATTTAAAAAACCAGAACTTAAAACAGCAACCTGGCCCTCCAGCATTTCATATAAATTCCTGATATACAAGCCATCATTACTAAAAGTTATCAGATTATAGGCATGATATAATCCATCAGGTCTTTTATTATCTCTAATTGTATTATCAATGTATTTTAAAGATAAGTCGATAAAAGAAATTATATTTTTTGTGTTGAGTTTGTTTTTTCCATTTGAAAATCCTGATTTATAAATCGAATTCCTGTACTTTGAGTGACTTTGTCCTAATTGGTCAGTAATTTTTCTTCTGGTAATATCATCAATCTCTGAATCAAGTGTAGATTCATAATTCTTAAATGTAGTATCTATTGCCTCGAATAATTCAGCAATTTCTGCTGATACAGAAAAACTGTCGGATTCAATACTATTAAGTTTTGTCTTCCAGAAACTAAGGAATCTTCTCAGATAATATAAGGTAACCATTGACACTCCATTGCCTACTAATGCATTATTAGCATCATTCCATTCAGGTCGTTGAGTATTCATCCATATTCCGGCTCCTGGAACAAAATTGCTTAATTTGCTCAGTAGTGTTACTAGTATCTTTTCAATGAAGTTTACCTGATAATTCTGACCATTATCAGTTCTCTTAAGCAATTTGGCATCAGCACCTTCGCTTTCTACATTTTTAGTTATCTGCTTATCCAAATCATAATC
>PKTD01000223.1 GCA_002869315.1 Marinilabiliales bacterium
AATGACTCACGGTTTTGATGACCAGGGACGTCAGTATGATAAAGATGGAAATCTAAATGATTGGTGGACAGAAGGAGATTCAAAGAGATTTACTGATAAAATTTCAAAACTTGAAACTCAATATGACAATTACAAAATTCTGGATAGCCTTAATGTAGATGGCAAACTTACCATTGGTGAAAACATTGCTGATCTTGGAGGTTTATATATTTCATATGATGCACTTCTAATGTCTTATGATGGTAATTACCCGGAAGATATTGATGGTTTTGATTATACTCAACGTTTCTTCCTGGGATATTCCTCCGTATGGCGTCAGAATATTAGAGATGAAGAAATGATAAAAAGATTGAAAGAAGATGTTCATAGTCCTGGTGAAGCAAGAGTGAATGTTCCTCCCTTTAATATGGATGCATTTATTAAAGCCTTCAATATTAGCGAAAACGACAAACTATATATACCAGAAGCAGACAGAGCTTACATTTGGTAATAAAATAATAAACTAAATTAAGGGGATTATCATATGGTAATCCCCTTTTTTTGTGATATCCAATTATTTAGGTAAAATAATTTTAATTATAATTTAGTATCGCTACATTTGCATAAATATTAATTTTTGTAAAATCTTTAAAGCCATATTAATGAAATCAAAAACTATCGCCTTATTGGCAATTGCACTAATTTTCAGCAGTCTGAATATTTTTGCCCAGGAGTTTCCACTAACAGAAAACCTTCCTAAGGATGAAGCAGTTATAACAGGAAAACTAAAAAATGGTATCACATATTACATTCGTCATAATGAGTTACCAGAGAACAGAATTGAATTCCGTTTGGCTATAAATGCCGGATCAGTATTAGAAGATGATGACCAGCAGGGTCTGGCTCATTTTCTTGAACATATGTGCTTTAATGGCACGGAAGATTTCAGTAAAAACGAATTGGTAAACTACCTTGAAAAGTCAGGTGTAGATTTTGGAGCCGATCTCAATGCTTATACTAGTTTTGATGAAACTGTATATATGTTCCAGATGCCTTCTGACCGAATAGGTTTAATAGACTCTGGTTTTATGGTACTTGAAAACTGGGCTCATAAAGTAAGTCTTGAAAATGAAGAAATTGATAAAGAAAGAGGAGTAATTAAAGAAGAATGGCGACTTGGCCTGGGCGCTCAGGAAAGGATGATGAAAGAGTATATTCCTATTCTTTTCAGTGGTTCAAAATATGCAAACCGTTTGCCAATAGGTAAAATTGATATTATCGACAGCTTTGATTATGATGTGTTAAAGCGCTTTTATCGCGACTGGTATCGTCCTGATTTGATGGCTGTTATAATTGTTGGCGATATTGAACCTGCTTATGCAGAAGAACAGATAAAAAAACATTTTAGCAAAATAAAGGGGCCAAAGAAAAAAGATCTTAGGGAAAGAGAAGAATTTATAATCCCAGATAACGAGGAGCCATTGGTTGCTATTACTACTGATCCTGAAGCCACAATGAATATGGCATCAGTAATGTTTAAGCATCCAAAAAAACATATAGTAACAAATGCTGACTATCGCGACAAACTCATAAGCGATCTTTATGTTAAAATGCTTAACGCCCGTTTATATGAAATCACTCAAAAGCCTGAAGCTCCGGTTTTATATGGAGGTGTAAATTATGGTGGCTTTATTGGAAGATCCATCGATACATATTCAATGTATGCTATTCCTAAACCAAATATGATTGACGATGCAGTAAAATTGCTAGTTGAAGAAAATGAAAGAGTTAAAGAATTTGGTTTTACAACAGATGAATTAAAACGTAAGAAAGCAGAATTACTTAGCGATATAGAAAAAGCACAGCAGGAAAAAGATAAAACAGAATCCAGAAGGCTGGTTCAGGAATATTTGAATAACTTTCTGGAAAGTGAGCCATTCCCTGGAATTGATTATGAACTTGCTTTAACCCAAGCATATTTACCACAAATTAAACTGGAAGAAATAAATAAACTTGCAGACAAGTTGATTACTGATAAGAACATGATTGTACTTATTACAGGCCCAGAAAAAGAAGATGTTATAATTCCAACAAAAGAAGAAATTCTTGAGGTTATTGAAACTGCAAAAGCCGCATCTTTAACTGCTTATGCAGAAGACAAACTTGCAGAATCACTTATTGATGAAGATATTGTAGCTGGTAAGATAGTAGATATTAAAGAAAATAAGGAATTTGGATTTTATGAACTTAAACTGAGTAATGGAATTGAAGTTACTTTGAAACCAACAGATTTTAAAAATGACGAAATTCTCATGACGTGTTATGCTCCTGGTGGACAATCGCTTGCGGAAGACAACAACATTATAAATGCCGATTTTGCCTCTCAAATTATGAGTATGAGTGGAGTTGGCAACTTCGATGAGATTAGTCTTAATAAGTTTATGACAGGGAAAAATGTAAGTGTTTCTCCGAGTATAGGAAAACTTTCTCAGGGGTTCACTGGAAATTCTGTTAATAAAGATTTGGAAACCATGTTCCAGTTAACATGGCTTAATTTTACCTCTCCCAGGAAAGATACTACCGCCCTCAAGACTTTCAAATCACAAATGATTACACAATTTAAGTTTATGATGGCTAACCCTCAAATGGCATTTTATAAAAAATTCCGGGAAATGTCAACTTCAAATAATCCAAGAGTAATTATTATACCTACTGAAGATCAGTTGAATAGCATTGACATTGACAAAGTATATGATTTCTATACCTCCCTATACAAAAATGCTGGTGATTTTAAGTTTTTCTTTGTGGGAAGTTTTGATATGGAAACTATCAAACCTTTAATTGAAAAATATATTGCAAGCCTTCCAAGCACAAATGAAACAACTAACTGGGTAGATAGAAATATTGAATTCCCTAAGGGTGTTAATGAGGCTGATGTGTATAAAGGCACGGAGCCTAAAAGTATGGTCGGAATTATGATTAAAGACGACTTTGATTATACTATGAGAAATAGCCTGGAACTTCAAATGGCAGTTAAAATATTAAGTATACGTTTAAGAGAAACCATGCGTGAAGACCAGGGTGGTGTTTATGGTGTTCAGGTTCAGCAAAACTCATCAAAATACGAGAAACCAAGTTATAATGTTTTCGTTGCATGGGGTTGTTCTCCTGATAATGTAGATACTCTTGTTAATACGGTTTTTACAGAAATGGGTAAACTCAGGGATAAACTTTGTGATGATGTAAACCTGGAAAAAGCTATAGAAACTTACATCAGGGATTTGGAAAGTAATCAGGAAAAAAATAAATACTGGCTAGGCAAATTAAAGTCTGCACAATGGGAAGAAACAAAACTATATACTGTTGATGAACTGCATGACTTAGTTAAGTCCATTACTAAAGAAGACATACAAAAAGCTGCTAACAAATACTTTAAAGAAGATCATTACATAAAAGTAGTTTTACGACCTGAAGAAAAGGAATAAAAATTTATTTTTGAAAATGAAACAGGAACTGAGAATTAACAATATTCTCAGTTCCATTTAATAAAATATTTTCGTTTCTAAAGATGAAAAAATCTACCTGGATATTAAAACAAATGGGGTGGGATATTTGGAGCGATGTCCCGGAAATTAAAAAAGCAGTATTAATTGTAGCTCCACACACCAGTTTATGGGATTTTGTAATTGGCAGAATTGCTTTTTGGCATTTGGGCTACGATATAAAACTCCTAATAAAAAAAGAAGCCTTTTTCTGGCCATTTGGTTTATTGCTAAGAAAACTTGGGGGGATGCCAGTTAACAGGCAGAAGAATACCAGAATGGTTGAAACTATAGCAAATATGTTTCAAGAAAATGAAGAACTTATTATTGTTATTACACCTGAAGGTACAAGAACAAGAGTTGAGAACTGGAAAAAAGGTTTTTATCATATAGCAAGAATTGCAAAAGTACCTATTGCCATAGGCTGGATGGATTATAAAAATAAAAAAGGAGGTATAAAGCAACTGTATACTGTAAGTGGCGATATTGATAAAGATATGACTGAAATACAGGGATTCTATAAAGGGCTGGCAGGCAAGCATCCTGAAAAGTCAAATACTATTCCTTTAAACTAACAATATCCTCTTTTAATAAACTTAATTTATATAGTTTTTCTTCTGGTGATTTAAGTTCTACAAGTATTTCTAGTTTCTGTTTATAATCTGGAAAATATTTTTTTATTCTTTTTAAACTTCTGTCAAGATCACCTTCTAAACCTTTGCCAATAAATATTAATAAAGATTTGTCAGGATCAATAAAGTCTTTTGGAGTCAAGAAATCATCCCAGTAGTAAAAATCATCAGTCCAATTAAATGAAAAATAGGTTTTTGGAAATCTTTCAATCAACTCTTCCCTAAATGTAGATTTTAAAAAACCGTTTATGAGAAAAGCATCCACAAATGCAGATTGAATAAATGGGGAACCGCTAAAATGTGAGCTTAAAATGATAGTATTCTCATTATTAAGATAGGCCTCCATTTGTTTATACCGTTCATTATTAATGTTTGATTTTTCTATCCTATCTTTTACCCCATTTTGCAGAGGTGATATCTGCAGATAAACTAATATAAACCCCAGAATTAAAGTAGCCGCAGAAATGTATTTTGTTACTTTATAGCCTTTAAAAGTGTGAATAATAAACCCTATCATAAAATATATCATTATAAACTTTAAGATTAGGAAAGGAGTAAAATAATGATATGAAAAATGCTTTGCTACTAGCAATATTGCCAATATATAGACTACTAATAAAGATGCGATAACACTTGAGAAAATTGATTTATAACTTATTATTCTGAAATATTTTAATAAATGAAACAATACTAATTGAACAAATCCTAAAAGCATTATATAACTTAAACTAATATCATAATTAAGTAGTTTTAGTATATTTTTCGGAAACTCAGAAACATTAATAACTGTATTTCCACCAGATCCCCATTTGCCACTGTGAATTAACATGGAAGAAAACCATTGCCATGATTTTTCAATATTTACAATTAATGGAAAGGCAAAAACAATAGTTGCTATTATGGTATACAGAACATACTTAAATCTACTTTTCCAATCTTTTAATATAAAAACTGGAGGTATCAAGAAAGGCAAATATGATAACTTTCCTGCCATGCCCAATCCTCCAACAATTGCAAACCCTAAAATGTAATGTGTAATCTTAAAACCCCGTTCCTCATCATTTACATATTTAACTAGCATAATAACAAGCAGAATGGCTGGAGCAATCATTACTGATTCGGGTATTATTCTTGCTGCTATAAGTATCATGTGATAGTCTGCAAATGGCAATAACTGCAGGAAAATTGCCAGGTAAAAGTTTTTAGTATATCTAAATGATGAAGTGGCAAGAAAATACAAACTTATGCCTGTGAGTAAGTTCATCAATATATTCGCAGCATGGATAAAAACTTCCGGATTATCTAGAACTTTTGATACTAGATTACCTCCTGGAATTATAATATTGGCAATATGTGCTGAAATGGCATAAATAAATTGAATTGTTGTTCCCGGATGAGCAATATACTCAACAGCAAGGTTCCCAATAGCTATATTAATTCCATTAAAAAGATGAAAATATTCAGGGTCAACCCTTTGCATAAAGTTTTTCCCTGAAATTAAGTTTATTAATATTGATATAACAACGTAAATAACTGGAATAAAGGCAAATAATACTTTACTAAAATATGAAATGGAATAAATATTCTGCTTCATTTAGATGAAATTAATTGTTATACTTATACAATCAAGATTTTGCAAATATTGCATTAATTTTATGAGTTTTAATATCACAATCAAAAATTTTTAGATATCCCCTCAAATAAACGATTTATTTACCTTATTTATTTATCCCCTTGAAATTACAAATTATAAAACTAATTTTGAAGAAAAACTAATTAAATGGTGTTTGGTAAAACAGCGAGTAGGATAGTGAGAATTTTTATCATTGCATCACTTATAGTTACTAATTCTTGTATAGATGAATACTGGCCTGAAGTTTTACCTAAATACGAACGTTTATTAGTTGTAGATGGACAAATCGACTCTGAGGAAGGCCCTTATTCGGTAAGTTTATCATTATCAACTGAAGTAGATTGGCCTTTCTTCGATCCCCTCGAAGGTTGTATTGTTACAATTACAGATGATCTGGGAGATAGTGAGCAACTTACTGAGATCGGAAATGGTAAGTATTTAACTAATAAACAAGGGATTAAAGGAATACCTGGAAGAAGTTATAAAATAGAAATTTTAACACCTCAGGGGAAAAATTATCAATCAGACTTTATGAAAATGTCTCATCCAGGAGTTATCGACAGTATTTACTATAAAACTGCAAATAAGCCACATCCTGAATTCGAAAGAATGATGAGCGGACTGCAGTTTTACCTAAATGGACATCACGAAAATAACAGTTCATTTTACTTTTATTGGAAAATAGAGCAAACCTATAAGTTTAATGCCAATTATAGAATACGTTTTTATTATGACGGGCAAATGAGAAGGTTTTTTAATCCAGACTCTCTATTCACTTGTTATAAAAACGATCTTATTCCAAATATTTATCTTTACGATACTGAAAATCTAAATTCGAGAGAGATTATGGATTTTCCTCTTCACTATGTAAATACTGAAACTAAGGCATTATCAATTCGCTATAGTGTTCTAGTTAATCAATATATTATTACCAAAGAAACCTATAAATACTATAATGATATTGCCAGTTTAAATGATGAACAAGGAGATCTTTATTCAAGATTACCTTTTCAGGTAAGAGGAAATGTTTATAATACTGAAGACAATGATGAACCTGTTCTAGGATATTTCATGGTGGCTGGAAAAAGCACAAAACGAATTTTTATTGACCGACCCAATTATTTGGATTATTATTATTCTGATTCTTGCAATCTTTATGGACCTGATGCGGAATTATTATGGATACATAGGAATGAATGGCCCCTATTTTTACCGGCTTTCCCTGGTACCGGAGGCGCATCACCTGCATGGGTAGATTATCAATGGTGCGTTGATTGTACTAAATCGGCTGGTGACCTGGCAAAACCTGAGTTTTGGGTGGAGTAAATGCTTAATTAATATTGATAATAATCCTAATTATAAACTCATAATTTAGATTTTTTCACTATCATAAAAAAAATTAATTTTTTTGTTGGAGAAAAAAATAATACGTGTATATTTGCAGCCTCATTTGAAGGGAGCTTAGCTCAGCTGGTTCAGAGCACCTGCCTTACAAGCAGGGGGTCACTGGTTCGAATCCAGTAGTTCCCACACAACCAAAGCCAAACAATAACGGTTTGGCTTTTTTATTTATAGCCCTATGTATTATTTTTACATTTTATATTCAGAAACCTTGGATAAATATTACTACGGACACAGTA
>PKTD01000084.1:0-13061 GCA_002869315.1 Marinilabiliales bacterium
AAATAAAACACCATAATCATCAGCATTAAATGCATTATAATAAAGGTAAACATAGGACCAGTTATCGCTTGGTGAAGCAGTTTGGTTACCAATATTATATATATTAAATGTAATTTCCCTTTGGGCATTCCAGTCATCTATAGATACATCACTAAAGGCCCATGGAACTAAATCAACACCTGTAACATTAGGATCAGGTTCGTCTGGTGGATTAATGTTACCATCTTCATTGGCCATAATAAACAATGGACGACCACTTTGAAACTTAGAACAGAATTCACTTATCATAAAATTATAGTCAATCCAAATAGTTCCATTATTACCCCAGCCGGGTCCCCATGAGTTAATAACCTTAAATGCGCCATTGGGCCCTCTATTATCATCATAACCTGCAATAACCATTGCGTGGTAAGCATGTATTCCAACACGGTCGTAAGTAGTATTTGAAGACATTACATCGTCAGAATTCCAACTCATAAAGTTATCGGCTAATTTTCCACCAAGAATAACAGGGACATTGTTTGCTAGATTCTCCTTAATGGATGTTACAGTAGGATCAATTCTTCTATAATATTTAATTTTATTTTGGTTGGCTTCTGTGGCCCATGATGCATCAAGATTTGATTGAGAACAATTACCAAGATTATCATAAGGAACTGTTGCCAAAGTAGCAACGCCTCTTGATTGAAGCACATCGAGTGCTATTGTAAAACCAGTTCCTTTACATAAATCTGTGCCATCGCCTTTATCGTTATCACTAATAGCAATATATAAATCTTTTGGGCTAAATTGTTTTGATGGCGAACTTAAGTCAGAAGCACTATATCCATTTGCCATTCCATTAACAGCAGTTTTAGTGCTGTATCCAATTGCCCAGGCAACACATGTTCCATATGCACCCTGATTACCTATTGGTGGAAATTTTGGGACTAGGTCAACTGATGGAGGTAAATTTCCAGAACCAAAACCATAGTCTACGGTTGTAGGAATAGTAGTCACATCATCGTCTCCTGTCCAACCCAGAGAATATTCAGAGCCCGATGGATCTGGTTGTGGGTCATCTGTTGTCTCACATGCTGAAAAAAGAACAGACATAATAAGGAAAATTCCAAAAAACTGATAAAATGTTTTCATTTTTGATAGTATTAGTTTTCATTAAAATCGCTTGCAATATAAGGAAGAGAGGCTATTTTAGTCAATACTAATTATTATTCGCTAACATTATTAATGAAATAATATTTATCAGTGTTTACGATTTATAATAATTTGAAACTACTTTAAGATTGGAATTTTTTTTATGATATTTAAAAATAGATTTGAAAGAGTAAACAAATTATGAAATACTAGTCTTGAAAAAGTGCTGTTATTCCTTAATTAGCTTGGCTTTTATCAAATTTATCCCATCATTAATATGTAATACATACAATCCAGAAGGATAATCAATCATACTTATACTGGTTTTGGTTTGATAAGGTGAAATAGTGTATTCTGACAACAACTGACCTACAGTGTTATATAGTACAACTGCTGTGTTTCGTTTATTATTCGCAAGTTTAATATTAATCACATCTTTACATGGATTTGGATAAACAGTAACTATTTTATCCATTCCAGGATTATTAATGCCAACTGTTATATCGGCATGAAGTATGGTGCCGCAGGAAATTTTTATAGCCTCTTTAAGATAGTTAATATCACAATTCTCAACAAGGTCAAACTCCGAATGATAAAAAGGATTAAATACTTTTTCCATTAAATAAACACCATTGTATCCGACATCTGTAAATGATTTTAAATCGGCGCCTCCCGAACTGCTTGGAGAATCAACATCAGGGGTTAAGGATGTATAAGCAGATGTAATATATGATGCTATACCGGTTATTTCTTCTGAACCAATAACATTTGAAAGGGTCATAATATTACTACCATTATCATAAGCTATCATGTCATTATTGATAACGCCCCAAATATTGGTTCCACTGGCCTCCGCCTGCGTAGCATAATGCCTTGAGCCTGCATCACCAAAATTCATAAGTTCTTCAGCGGCTGTTGTAAGAAAAACTATGGTACGCTCAGGCTGGTAGTTCATTTCCATTAGCACCCGTGCTGTCTCCAGAACTGCTACAGTCCCACTTGCATTATCATCTGCTCCAGGAGCAAAAATTTCAGGATCGCTATCTAATTGAACATTATCATGATGACCCATAACAATGATTTCTTCATCAGGATATGTATTTCCGATTATCCTGGCCTCAACATTATATTGCCAGCTTGTGGTATCATACTGCAATATGCCATAATTTATGTTTGTATAGCATTCAAATGAATCCAGCTTTACTTCAGTCATACCAAATGACTCAAACCTTGCTTTTATATTCTGAGATACTTCTTTGTGGTTTTGCGCTAACAAAAATCTGCTGCCCATATCCTGAAGCCATTGTAGCTGAAATTCTATACTATCAATATCAATCCTAGATATCGCATCGTTTATCAGGGAATCGTTATTATAATTGGATTGTGCACTGGCAGTATTTATTGATAGAAATAGTACTGTAATTAATAGTATAAATATCTCTTTCATATTAATTAATTTTAGTTTATAACTATATAGACTGTTTACGTTATAAGGTAGTTGTATGTATTACTAACAAAATAAAAGGATGATGAAAAACTTCCACTGTTGCAGGCTCTTATTGGGCCCCACAAATTCATAAACACCTTGATGTCAACTGGATAATCCATTTATTTTTTTATGATTTTTTTTAAGCAGGATTTATTTTCATTGGATATTTTCAAAATATACAAACCATTTGAAAACCTAGCTAAATCAAGTGATACAATTTTATTAAAGAATTCTTTTCTCAATAATACATGTCCGTATAAATCAAATAGTACAACATCTGTTTGTCCTGTTGAATTTACAATATCAATATTTATTT
This sequence comes from Marinilabiliales bacterium, assembly GCA_002869315.1. Taxonomy (GTDB): domain Bacteria; phylum Bacteroidota; class Bacteroidia; order Bacteroidales; family F082; genus BM524. The sequence goes on from PKTD01000084.1 coordinate 2,940, forward strand.
TAGAAGATGCTGGATTTGGATAACAGTTAACTGTCAGTAATTTATCATTGTTTTCAGAAATATGGTTGCTAGATTTTTCCATACCATATATTCGAAAATCGTCAATATATGATCCAGGTCTTACTAATGTGTTATTGGAATTAAAATGGAATCTTACTCTAATGGTTTTGTCAATATAAGGAGACAAATCTAAACTAATACGACTCCATCCTGGCACTTTTGGAACACCGGTATTGAAATCAATAACTCCACCTAAACTTGTTGTTATAGGAAAATAATCAACTCCATTATCAATACTTAATTCTATAGTTAATCTATCAAAAGGATTATTTAGTTGAATACTGTCATCTTCCACATCGTTCCATAATTTCACTTCTAAAAATGCACTGGCTAAATTATTTAAATTAATAGGAGGTGATTCCAGCCAGTTATCTGAGTTGTTTTCGTAGTTTCCGTTCAGGTCGGTTCCCCAGCAGGAGTTTCCAGAATAGCCTATTTGGGGTCCGGGCAAATTTGGAGTTCCCAATTCCCATTCATCATTAATTCCTTCATGTGTCCAACCCAAATTCCCATTTTCAAAATCATCACTAAAAATTTCAATGGTTTTATTCGATTCGATACTTCTATATAAATTCAAGGATGTGTTTAAAGCAACTAATAAACTATCGGAGCCATTATATAGGAAATGGTTAATTATTTTGTGCTGATAATTTTTTGCTTGGTTGAAAAGATTATTTTGATTCCAATCCAACTTTATACCTTGATATTTTGTAAAATATTTGTGAACAGAATCGGTCAATGAAATAATATGATCAATTTTATCAGAACTGTCATTTAATATTTGAGAATATCTGCTTGCATTATGACCACGATCCCAGTTTGGATATCTATGTTGAAAAACCGGGTCGGAAGCAAACCAATAGGATTCAATATTGTCACTAAGAAATAATGAGAATTCATCTTCTGGACTGCAAGCAAATGTTATCATATTATTATGGGCAGTAATATATGGATTGTACCCATTGGTTGTTTCAACTTTTACCCACCCATAATCTGGAATATAATATTCCACAATCCAGTGATGATCGAAAGGAGAATAAGATACAGGTAAATTCAATAATATCCTGCATGGAATACCATTTGCTCTGAAAAGTGCTGCGCTGGTATGGGCCCTACCCACACAAAAATTACCCCATTTCATTGCATAATAAGCATCACAACTATAAGGGTATGGACCCAATGAATATGGAATTTGCCTAACATAACGATTAATTCTTAAAGCTAATCCTTTGATATCAGAGGATAACTGCCGAATTGAATCGGCAACATTTTTTATAAAAGGATCTTCCCATTGTACTGCGGCGGTAGGTATCAGCCAGGGTTTTACATGATTAGGTAAATCATCAATATTTGGTATTGGTGCCTCCTCAGGTATACCTGAATAATCGTGCTGTTTCATCAATACCCATGATGTCCAGTTCAATGTAATAGTATCAGGACTATTATTTAATTGAGCAGCAACAAAAACGTTTTCAGAATCCAGGTGAACGAACCTATAATCAATCATTTCAGGGCAATCGATCTCAAGCCATACTGGAGATTGCTCTCTATGGGCAATTGGTAAAATAAAATATATCTGGTAGGTTGATTTTGTTGAGCTTCCAAAAATTTTTAAATCTCCATATGCTTTTAATAGGAATAAATTTTTTGTATCAAGCGAATCATTACTAATATCTTTTTCAGTAAAACTTGAATATTTGAAACCCTGATGATCATCAGCATATTGGCCATTAACAGTATTTAATGAAAACAAAGCCGAAGCAAATAATAGTCTAAGTATTGTTTTCATATCAATTAATTTGTTTTATAACTTATAGACGATTAATATTTTAAAGAAGTTGTATATCAAAATAAGTCATACTTATTATAGGGAAATTAGTATTAACATTTCAAAATTAAAAACTATCGTTCGAGAAGATCAATTTATAATATCAAAGAACAAAAGCAACAAGAAGGCAAATTCATATTTTGTTTCTTACTGTCATGTATAAGTGTTGAAACAGTAATAAAAAAAGGGGGATGATTAATCATCCCCCTATCAAAAAAAATTATTTTTTAATAAAATTATTTAAAGAGAATTAATTTCTCGATGGAACTTAAATTTCCAGAAGTAACTTTAACAAAATAGTAACCAGAAGTAATATTTATTCCAGTATTGCTTTCAGCATTCCATCTAACAGTGTGATCTCCACTATTAAGATTTTCTGTCAAATTATAAACAAGCTGACCTGTAGCATTAAAAACTTTGATGCTTACATCGCCACCATTCTTAACATTGAATGAAATATTCGTTGTTCCATGTGAAGGATTAGGATATAACCCCAATGCAATTGATTTAGGATTAATTACTGATGTAGTTTCATGCATATCCATTGCTTGCGCTACGGCTTGCTCTAAAGTTTTATCAGGGATATTGTCATTAGGATCATTGTTATGACATCCAAGGCAACTGTATGCCGGACTTAATGAAGCTTCCCTTTCATCATCATCTTTTACAGCACTTCCGTCCTCTGTAAACATTGATTGGTCATTAACTGTAATTTTCATAAGATGCGAACGAACATCACCTACATATCCACTTTCTCCTCTAGTTGTTCCAGATTTGGCCGCAAAAGGCATATGGCAATCAATACAAGTTGCATTTCCTATATGATTTGTGGTAACTACTTGATTGTTATGACAATCTGCACATGCTGCCATTACTCCATCACCATCCCATATTGTTCTTTCATGAGGATCATGACAAGTTACACAAGACATTCCACCATTATAATGCGATGTAGCCACAAATTCGTCCCATTGTTCATGGTGTTTGATGAAGCCACCTGAAGAATTAATAGGACTAGTATAACTACGGTTGTGACAAGTTCCGCAAAGGAAGTTGACATCATTACCATTTGGATCAGGTAATTGTACCTCATCACCAATTTGTAATCCACCAATAGAATTGTCCTGGTGTGCAAATTCATAAACTCTGTCGATATTGCTTGAACTAGGTCCTGCAATATGATCACTTCCTGGTCCATGGCAAGATTCACAACCTATTCCACCTTCGGTAAAGGTTCCTAAATCACTAACATTATCTAACCAAGTTCCGGTAGTATCACCACCAGTAGTATGACATTTAAAGCAACTATAATTGTAAATTTTAACATCGCCCGGATGATAATCTACCCAACCATGGTTTTCACCATCATAAAAGTTAAACTGATTATGACCTACTCCAGGAGAATACATACTTCCCGCAGTACCAACAATATGACCGTCATTACCTACAAATCTGGCTTTCCAACCATATCCACCTATAACACCTGCAATTTGTGTCCAGTCGTGGGTACCATCACCTAAATTTTCCATCCACTGATCTTGAAAGTTGAATGCTTCCACTGGATACACTGGAGGAATTCCATCTTCTATTATTGTAAATTTATAGGGGTGACCTGAATTTATCCATTGGTCGAATTTACTTGAGTGACATCCCATGCAACTTTCTGACCCAACAAATGTTTGAGCCTGAGCCATTAAGCCAAGTCCAAACATAAAGCTAATTACTAATAATGATTGTAAAAATTTTTTCATCTCTGATATTTTTATGATTTCTAAAATAATGAGTAAAATTAGACCTCAATAAGAATATAGACAATCGCTTTTATTACGTATTTTTATATACCAGATACTACGTAGAATTTTAAAATGTATAGTAATTAGAGATTCTTAATTAATTGTGTTTTAGTTTAGGTTGATTGAAATTATCTAGTCTTTCAATTAAAAAATAAATGTTTCAAATAGTGATTCTAAAAATATAATTTCTGTAATTATATAGCCACGAAGACCTATTAATTTCTTTGATATTCTTTATTAACCTTAATCAAATTCAATAATATTATGTTTAGCAGCATATTTTAATAAGGAAACTACTGACTTTACTTTGAGTTTTTGCATTAAATTTCTTCTGTGAGTTTCTACAGTTCTCAAGCTGATAAATAGTTTATCTGCTATTTCCTGATTGTTCAAATCTTCTGCAATATTTTTAATTATTTCTTTTTCCCTTGGTGTTAATTTAATCGACAAGTCTTCTGTGGAGTTTCCTTCTTTATTGTTTAAAAGATCCTTTAACATTAGATCAGAAACCTGTTTGCTTAGATAATTATTTCCTGACATTACTGATTCTATGGCATTAACAAACTCTTCTTTTTTTGAATTTTTTAAAAGATAACCACTACCTCCGTTATTAAAAATTTGGTTTACATATTCTTTCTCTTCGTGTTGTGTTAGTGCAAGAATTTTTGTGTTTGGGAGTTTCTCAGCAATGATTTTTGTAGCATCTAGCCCATTCATTATAGGCATTGATATATCGATAAAANTATAGGAATAGATATATCCATAAAAATAATGTCTGGTTTTAGTTTTATTGCTTCTTCAATAGCTTCTTTTCCATTCGTTGCCTTGCCGATAATTTTATAATTTTTAATAGGCCTAAGAATATCAGAAATTCCATTTATAATCAATTGATGATCGTCAACAATAAGTATATTTATGTCTTCCATTTATTAAAGTTTTAACAGGGTATTTCAATAATTATTTCAGTTCCACTATTCAATTGAGAATCTAGACTAAAGGATCCTCCAAACGCTAAAACTCTTTCGCGCATACCTATTAATCCAATGCCCTCTCTATTAATTTCATTTTCAAAATTAATATCAAATCCACAACCATCATCATCTATTACTAAAACAATAAGCCTGTCTTGTTTAAATATTTGATAATTAGCATTTTTGGCCATTGAATGTTTAATAATATTGTTTAGTGATTCCTGACATATCCTATACAATGCTTTCTCTAACTTGGAATCTATCCTTTCGTTAAAATCAAAAGAATTAAAACTAAAATTAATTTTGCTCATCTCATTGGCTTTCTCAATGAGGCTATTTATAGCAGGGATTAATCCGAAATCCTTTAATAAAATAGGAATTAAATCATGAGCTAAATTCTTAGACTCTTTAATAGCGGCATCAGTTTGATTCTGAATTTTCTGAATTAATGCCTTTCTTTTTTCTTCCTGACCTATCTCTAAGTTTTGCATTTCCTGACTAGAATACATTATAGCTGTTAGCATTTGCCCTAATCCATCGTGTAAGTCAGTAGCAATGCGCAGTCTTTCTTTTTCTTGTGCTTCGTTTATGTAAATTTGCTTTTTCTTGCGAGTTTCATCTAATTTTTTTTCGATCTTGATTTTATCCCTCAAGTCGTGGCCTAATATAATTACGCCCTCAATATGCCCATCTTCCATTATAAGTGGTGTACACGAAATAAGTGCAGGTACTACTTCCTTTCCATTATTAATAAAACCAGTTGCTTTATTAATTAATTCTATTTGTTTATATAAATTCTCTATTTCATCGAGTTTACTACTTATAATTGGTTTGAATTTTGAGACTACTTCTTCAATGGGTTTGCCTAAAAGATCCGAAAGAGACTTGCCTAATAATTTATTAGCACTTCTATTAATAGATTGAATTTTTAGAGACGTATCAGTTACAATCAGTGAGTCGAACATATTATTTATAATACTATCCAGATATCCTTTTGAAACAGTAGTTCTCTCCAAGGATTCAAGCATATTATTAAAGGAATTTGATAAAAGAGTAAATTCCTGGGTGTATTGACTTTTAACCTTTAGGCCTCGTTTACCTTCAGCAATTAATTCCGTTGTTTCCACCAACTCATAAATAGGTTGTGTAAAGTTCTTAATAAACCTAAGTCCACCACTTATAATTACGATAATTATTATTATACCTAAAATCAAAATTGTAATACTGCTATGTCGGAAAACAGTATCATTAATCTCTCCATAAAAGATAGTTTCTTCTTTAATTTCAATCAGTATTGCATCTATCTCATTAAGACCTTCAGTAATGTCATTTTTTAATAATGAAATAACTTCATTTTTTTTGGTTTCACTTATAGATTCTAATTCAAATAGATTATTTGATAGGTGTTCAATCCTGCTAAGCTTATTATCAAAATTGTGTAAGAACTCTGTGTCGTGTGATGTCGTTATTATTTTTTTGCATTCGGCTAGTTTATCATTTGCATTGTAAATGAGAATTTTGAAAAACTCTTCATCATTATCATTAACCGTATGCTCAATTATATTAATTTGAAGTAATAATTGATACAATGATAGTTTGAAATCCTGAATGGCATTTACTTCATTATATTCAATTAAAAATTCGTTGGAGGACTTCTTGAGTAAACTTACTACTATTTGACTGGCAACCAATATTAAAACTATCAACACAAGTATTATCCGGCCTCTTTGAATAAGTTGACTATATATGGTTGTTTTTGATTGCTTTTCCTTTGACACCATGGTAATATAAAATATTGATAAAATTTTTAATTGCCTTGTTTTATATAATTTTCAGATAAAGTTTGCAATATTAAAATGCCCGTTTTCCTTATATTTATTTATGAGGACAAATAAACCTTGATAAACTGTTTTGAGGCAAATTATTTAATAATTGTAATATAGTTAACCTTTCCCGAATATTGTTCACAGACCATGTAAAAATAGTAAAAAGTACATATCATTGCTGATTCAGTTTTTTAAATAACTATACTATGAGTTAGTTTAAATAGTATAAGATTGTGTTTCGACATTTTAAAGATTTGATTTTTAGTATTTAATCAAACTAATAATTATATTTGTTGTGCTAAGATGTTTTTCAATGGGTTATAATCACCAGCAATTAAAAAAATTATTTTATCCGATATTATTTTCATTTATTGGTTTAATAATGCAATTTAATTGTTTTCCTGTCCTAGGTCAAAAACTAGAGTCACAGTATATGACAGAGTTTAATTCAGGGGATTCAATTTATATTATAACTAACAGAGAAGATACTGCTGGAAAAAATTCCTTAAACCTAATTAATGCAATTAGGGAGAGCAAAAATCTAATTTTTTTAAAAGCGACGTTTTATCAGCCCGATTCTTTAATAACAGAAATTATAGACTCCGTAAGTTTTTTAAACCAAATATCAAGTATTTATAAGGATTTTCTGTTATTTGTTCATGGCGATAGTAAAACCTATGAGCAAGCTGTTATGCGTGGACTGGATATACAGAAGCTGTATGGTGCTAGAGTTATTGTTTTTAGCTGGCCTACTAAAGATATAGATTTGAATGGGATAAAAAATTTCAAAAACTCAAAGAAAAATGCTGTTAAATCTGATGTGCATTTTGTGAAATTAATTGGCATAATGAAATCATTTAGAGAGTATAGCGAATACATTCCTGATAAAAAATTGTCCCTGCTATTTCATAGTTTAGGCAATTCTTTAATTATGAATTATGCTCTTTGTGATTCATGTGTTAAATCAAACAGCCTAATTTTTGATAATATCATTTTAAATTCTGCAGCAGTAAATCAGTTAAATCATAAATTTTGGGTTGAAAAACTGAATTTTCAGGAGAGAATTTATATAACTAGCAATAAGTCTGACTTTAATTTAAAAGGGGTTAGGATATTCACAAAAGATGGTAAGCAACTTGGTGAAAAAGTAAAAGCCCCATATGCTGAAAATGCAGAATATTTAAACTTTTCCAAAGCTGTTGGGTTTAGAACTCCAACGGGAACAACTCATACTTTCTTCATTGGCGAAGTGCCCGATTTAAATAAGAATATTTATAATATTTACAATAAACTCTTTCACGGAAAAAGGCTAGATTTATCAAATACTGGAGTTTATTTAAAGAGAAAAGACGGATATTGCTACGATATTGTAAAAACAAAAATTAAATAATTAACACTATGAATTCAATTGCTAAACAATTTACTTTAATATGTATTACTTTAATCTTCATTACCCAAAACTCTTGCGTAAGTTTTAAACCTGGCTGGAAAGATTTAAAGTCAGGCACCGATACTAAAAATGTAAGTGAATTGATTGCTAAAGCAAAAAAGTTGGAAAATGTTGCAGATTCCAAGGAAGATCTATTAAAACTAATTGATGTTTATAAAACTATTGAAAAAACTGATGCCCAAAACTATTACGCCTTATGGAAAATTGGCAATTACAATATATTACTGGGAGCTGCCTTCTCTGATAAAAAGAAGGATAAGAAGTTTTATTATAAGCAAGCCATTCAATATTGTGAAAAGGCAATGTGTACAAATGAAGATTTTTTGAAAAGGGTGAATAGTGGAGAAGATATTATTGACGCCTCTGAAAGCCTGACAATAGCAGAAATTGATGCCATGGGTTATTGGTACACTGCCAGGTTTTATTATTTTAAGGATTGTCTCTCACCTTTGGGTAGAGTTATGAATACACGGATTGTTATTGACAATAATAGCATGATAGACCTTATAGATAAACTTGATCCTTCATGGGCAGGTGGAGGTAATTACTTTTCCCGAGCCCTGTATTATATTGCGGTACCTGAAAAGTTTGGTGGTAGTAAAAAACGAGCAGAAGAAGAATTTGGCTTAGCAATAAAAACGGGCCCCAATTATATTGTAAATCATTGGGGAAGAGCAAAGTATCTTTATTCCCTTCTTGGTGATACAGAATCGATGAAAGAAGATCTGGAATGGGTTGTAGCACAGGATCCGCATATGGCAGGAAATACTTATCCATGGAATGTATATTTTCAAAGTGATGCTCGTAAAATGTTGGCAAAAATTGAAAATACAAAGCCTTGATGACCCCAAATACAATGTTTAAAAGTTTGTTTATTGGTATACTTTCTTTTATTTCATTAACTGGATTTAGTCAAAAGATAGATTTTTTCCCTCAGCAAAATTTATGGAAAACCCTAAGTCTTGATCCTATAGCGGGGCAGTCATTTGTTCAAATGCTTAATGCATGGGAGGGAAGTAAACCTACAGATTATATTAATGCAGGCTTTTCTTTTGGATTTCAAAAATCAATTATAATATGGAATATATCTGAAAATAATAAAATCGACATTGGAATGGAAGGGGGAGCAATTACTCAGTTTGAATGGTCAATGAAAGATGGGTATTTGCAAACAGATTATATGAGCACTGATTTTATTATAGGGATGCCTGTGGTTTGGCAGATGAAGAACTTACAGTTACGATTTCGTTTATACCATCTTTCTTCTCATATGGGAGATGATTATATTTTTCGGGATAGTATCACTTCGTATTACAGGAATAATAATACTTACGAACAACTGGATTTAACAGCTGCATATCTGTATGAAAATTTCAGATTTATATTAGGTGTAGGAACTGTTTTGTCTTCTTCAGCACCTAGAAAGCCACTAGTTTTTAACTGGGGTCTGGATTATCTATTACCTTTAAACAAAAAAGAGACCTTAAATTACTATGCAGGATTTTATGCAAATAGTAAACAAGACAATAATTATATTCCTGCTATAAACCTGGGGTTGGGATTAAAAATTGGAAGTTACGATAGAAGAGGAGCCAAATTATTAATTACATATTTCAACGGACCTTTACCTTATAGTGTTTTTAGTGGAGAAATGGTACAGTGGTTAGGTATAGCAGTGTATATAAATCCATTTTGATGAAATATTAAAAACCATTTCTATTATTCAGGTTACTGGATTAAAAAAAATTAAGCCCTATAACAGTCTGTTATAGGGCTCATTATTTTATTTCTTAAATCCAAAACTGGATATAAGTACTTTATTGAGTATTATGGTTTATCATAAATTTTAGAAGTATTTCTGTATCCAACAGCAGTACTTAAATACCAGTCAGTGAAAAGAGTTCCACCACTTTCTGCCCATTCTACAAAATGTAAGTAGGCTTCATCAATACTTGTTTGCTCAATAGGATACTCAAATTCAACAGGGAAGTCAAGAGCCCATGGGAGGGCAGTAGCAGACTTATAATATAAATCGCTAACAACTACTGTTGAATCATTACAAGTGCCATATAAGTTAGTATTTAACAGATCAGTACCAGGCATATCAGCCAGGTGAATTTCATGATCTCTTATTTGATATACATAAATAAAAGGATTCCATGTTGTAAGAGAGAAATTTGTTGCAGTGAAAGGA
>PKTD01000084.1:13092-14922 GCA_002869315.1 Marinilabiliales bacterium
GTGTTACATAGGCCGATCCTTGCTGGGTATTTGCCGACTCCATTTCGCTATTAATATTATCGATAGCAATAATAACAGGATTAGTTTGGCCTGACTCTAATTTGGTAGTACCATCAATGGTGATTATTCCAGCTGTGTGATTATAACCAGACACCTCAACATTTGAAGCGATATCAGGATGTGCATTAGGTAATTCAAAACCAAAACCATTTCCATAATTTGCAGCACCATTTGCTCTTATCTCAAATGTGGCAAATATTTCAACAACTTCATTACTTGTGTTGGTAACCGTTTTGAATCTATATCCCATTACAAGATCATTAAAGTCGTAATCTCCATAACAAGGCCAAATATCTTCATATACTAAAGTACCACTTCCAGCTGCCGGGAAATAATTGTCGTAGGCACGCACCGCATCAAAAGGATAATCATCATTTAAATCCAGAGTGCCATCACCATCGCTGTCAAATCCGTTTGCATACAATGTCCATGTACATCCATCAATAGTAGCATCATAGGCATTAGTTTCATCATCTGTTGTGGTTCCGCTTCCTTCATCCATTCTCCAACTAGAAACAAGGTTGGTTGTTGAACCAGGTAAAAGGATATTAAAATTAGCATTTATTTCTGCACCACTGCGAGCGACTGACCAAACACGTACCTCATCCATATAACCCTCAAACCAATCGGCTGCTCCGGATAGCAATCCACCGTAACCATTTAAATTTGCGGAGGTTGAAGGAATGCTGCCTGTAAAAACCAATGCTGTTGGTGTAGCACTTCCATTAATGTATAACTTAAGTTTATCTTCATCTGTTGCTCCTGCACCATCATAAACAACGGCCCAATGGAACCAGGTGTTACTTGTAATTGCACCAGAATAACCGCCCCAGCTTGCATATGAGTCACTTCCATTGCCAAGGTCTATAACAAAACTGCCGGAAACAGTACGTATCATTATATCATTGTTTCCATCGAAGGATTTCGTAAAAATAAATTCATCAGACAGATTATTTGCTTGGTTTGCCCAGCCTTCAATAGTAAAAGTAGTAGCACTGTTTAATTCCGAGATGTCACCCAGATTAACTTTATCGTCTACTCCATCGAAATAGAGACCATAGTTTGTAAGCAGGATTTCCCTATCGCTATAACCTTTAATATCAGGTCCAACTACATCTGTTACACGAATGGACTGCACAGTAATTCCATTAGAATTAATATCAAATAACTCGCCATTAACAAGCACCTGAGTTTCTGTGTTAGGAATATTTACGGTTATTTCAATAGTTTGACTATTTCCAGGGTGAGTACCATTAAAATAAATAACACTTGCGTCAGGAGAAGTAATTTCTAATGAAGTAGCAGTTTTATTGAAAATAGAAAAGGTAATGTCTTTTGACATCTTCCAGTCAAAATTTTGATCAACAACTAATGAATTAATATCGTTGACCACTTTATCGTTGCTGTTTGTATCTTTTTTACATGAGGTAAATAATAGCATAGCAACTGCTAGAAAAGTAAGGACTTTTTGCATAATAGTTTAATATTGGTTAAGTAAATCGATACAAATATAAAACAATAATACGCTATTGTCCAATTTTTTAACAATAAATTGTGATTTTATTTATATGATTGTTAAGATATTATGGATGATTCTTGCTTATAATTAGCAATAATTTTTTCAATTATACCGAATTTCTACTGGCATTAATATTTCCAAATAAGGACCTCATAACCATACGTTCATATAATGAAAGATATTCATCATTTGAATCTTTCTGGGCGTTTTGTATTTCAATTAAAGCATATTGCTGAATCGTTAATAGCGGT
>PKTD01000208.1 GCA_002869315.1 Marinilabiliales bacterium
AGTTGGGGAAACAAAATTCTTAAACCAAATGGAATATAAAAGTAGTACTACTTTTATATTCCATTTGGTTTAAGAATTTTGTTTCCCCAACTTGGCATTTCAAATCATAAATAAGAGATAGCAATAACAATATAAAAGTTGCACGGAAATACTGCTTTGGAATTATCATAAAATAAGCACAATCAATTAGGTTAAAGATAATCAAATTCTTGCACCTTTGTGCTCAAAACACTAAACCAGATTATGAATTTTTAGCAGTGGGTTTATACGAATAATAACCTACAACTGTTTTCCTAAAAGAAGTTTTAGCATATTACCCATCATTTTTTGCTTGCCAACCTTCTCGCTAAGAATACCTAAATATAATGTAACTGCATTCTTTGGCGGAATAGTTTTCTTTTTCATTTCAAGCAGGCTAATTGCTTCTTTTTTACAAGTAGTAACGCATAAACCACAACCAATGCATCTATCGAGGTCAATCCCTGCCTTTTTATCTTCTATTGCAATGGCATCCATCTGACACCTTTTAACACAAACTGAACAACCATTGCATGCTTCTTTGTCAATAATTGCATAAAAATTATGCCCAATGAGTTCAGCCGGCTTATCATATTTTTTTGCTGAAGTGATAACTCCACAGCAACATCCGCAACATAAGCATATACAAAATGGTTGTAAAGAATTCCCGGGCTGTAGTACCAAACCTTCCCTTTCTGCCCTATCCATAATATCAAGGCATTCTTCTTTTGAGATTTCTCTAGCCTGCCCCCTGTCTAAATATGAAGATGCACCAAAAGAAATGCAAACCTCAATATCTTTAGTTTGCTTACATGACTTTCCAAGCAATGCTTCACCTTCCTTGCAAACACAATTGGCCACAGCAATGGATTTACTGGTTTCTTTTACAATTTTACGCATATTGTCGTAAGTAGCAATATTGTATTCCGGCACAATTGCTTGCATATGTGGACTGGTTCGTAGTTGGGGTAAAGAACTTCTAAAAAACTCATCATTAAAACCCTCATCAAAATACTGATGCATCCATTGCATAAACTCTTTATTCAAATGCCCCAATTGATATTCAAACATGCCTATTGCAAGCATGGCATTACTATATTTGAATGGCTCTTTCTTGGAACGGTTAATCGAACCTCCTAAATACATTTTGTTAAGTATAGAACTCAGCTCTTCTACCTCAATAACTTCACCAAATTTATGTTTAAACCTTTTTTGTATGCGCAGTAAAGAGGCGTTTCCAAGGCTAAGGCAAAGTGCCACTTTTGCCTCTATACTATTAAAAAGATGTTGTAGTATTTTTATTTCTACCCCAGAATCGGTTTTAGGAAAGCCAATGGGTAATTTATCAAGATGCTCCTGTAATAAACGATAAACATTTTTTTTATGATGCATATGCAATAATAATCAATTCTTGATTTATAAAAAAGAGTTTATTTGAGTTAATATGTCCACTTAAACAATTAACATTCCTATAAATCCAATTAAATAATAATTATGGTAATGGCTGAATAAACATAATATCCACTAACACCTGATATACAAAATAGAATTTGATTAGGGTAAATATTAATCTATATTTGTAAAATCTGTTTAAAACAGGCGTTATGAACTCAAAAATAAAAATCTTCATAATAACATTAAGTTTTCTGATAACCAGCCAGTTTTGCTTCACACAAATTTCCGATAGTTTATTCAGGCAATCCTGTTTAAATGAAGATCTAATTATTCTAAAAAAGGACATGGAAGTTGACATAGTAGGACCTAAATTAGCATTAATGTATGTCAGGATTTCCAACACATCAACTATATTAATAAAAACTAAAAAGGGATTAGATGAGTTAAACCCAATTAAATTGCCAAGGAAACTCGACAATCAATACATTTATCATGCTTCCACTGTTAGAAACATCGATTGGGCTTATGAAGATATTGAGATCAGGTATTTCAATGCTTCAAATGTTCACAATACAAAAGAACTTAATGTTAGTACTCAAATTGTTGCAAAAAGAGTTTTAAACCTGGACGGATTTTTTGGTGAAATATATGAATATGAATATACGGTTGAAAACCTCAAAGTAGGCGATACAATAAGCATTTCATATTCATATGATGTTCCATTCAATTTAAACTGGATTTACTTTTTGTCAAATAGAATCTTTTTTCATGAAAAATACCCTATTAAAGATTATCAATTACGATGGTGTTATAATAAAAACCTTGAGATTGATTCTATATTTGCCAACCAAAATAAACCTAAGGTAATAACAAACGAAAATAATTTATGCTACACATGGCATTTGAAAAATCTTCCCGGCTGCCTCGACGAAGCTGGCAGCAGGCCATATAAAAGTTTGCCATACTTTGTATTTTTACCCCAATCATATGATTTAGAATATACACACCTTAATTCCTTTAAAATGGAGTTTATACCCACATATTTCTTTGAATCTTGGGCTGTACAATCAAAACTTTATGATGAGTACTGGAATACTCTAATAGGAAACCGTAGTAAGGATAACCTTGCATACAAGCATATTGCAGAAAAATACATTTCGATGTTCCCCAACGACAGCATTGGATTAACCCGTATGAGGTATTTTCAAAGCTTTATGGTTGATTCTGTATCCTATGATCCTGCTATTAATTATTATAGTAATAATGAAAATCACCTTGTACAAAGAGCAGGTGTAGACTTGAGCACAGGTGTTGTGAAAGACCATAATATAGAAAGAGTTTATGGAAATATTATTCCGGGCTTAGGCCTCGATTTTTTTACTGCTTATCCGGTTGATAGCAGGGTTGGAGAAATTAGTCCTCAGTATACTTCAACAGTGAAAGACAATGATTTAATAATTGGCGTTGCCTTGAACAACAAAACAATGGGCTTTGTTATACCAAAATCTGATAAAAATTCATATTATTTTGAAGAATTGCCCTTTTATTATGAAGGCATTCCTGTTTTACTTCTTCATTATACAGATTTCCCCAACCAATTGGAGAAGAGGAATTTCAATACAAATTTCAGAACTATAAATACTCCAAACAGCGGGTGGAAAGATAATTACAGAAAAGTCCAGAGCAAGGTAAATGTATCCCTCAAAAACAATGAATTAGATTTTCAAACAAGGGTAATGCTTTCCGGACAGTATTCCACACTCACCAGAAATGTATATAATAACTTGCCTGTTGATTCCACCATAAACTCCAAATATTTTGATCCGGTTTGGAATATCAGCAATGATGTTTCACTAAATGAAACAAATACGGAACATCCACAAGTTTTTTATCCTTTTAAAACTACTATTACATTAAAATACGATTCGAAAAATATCATTGAAACCAAAGATAATATTTTCAACATTAATGTAGGAAGTTGGTTTAAACCAATATTTTACGAGAGTATAAGCAATGAAACAAGGTTTTTAGATTATTATCCTGATTTTGTTGGCTCCGATAATTATTCATATTTACTGGAGTTTAATAAGCCCATAAAACTCCTTGATGAAATAGATGATATTAAAATTTTAAACCAATATGCTAACCTTAGTTTTAGTATCAGGCAAATGTCTGATAATAAGCTACTAATGACATACAGTTACAGTATCCTCGCAAGAAAAGTAGAAAAGGAAAATATCAATAATGTAAAGGAAATAAATCGTATCCTTAGTTATATTGAGAATCTAAAAATAAAAGTAAGTTTAGCAGAGAAGTAATATAATATTTACATTTATCAAAGAAATTAACAAGTCCTGCTATACTAAAGTTTTAGGTTTTTTATTCTTTCAGTTTTATAATCTGCCTTTGGGTAAATCTCACTTATCTTTTTATATTTTTACACAAAATTAAACATTCCTTTAACTATTATGAAAAAGAGTTTATTATATTTTTTATTGGTTACAATTTTATTTAGTTGTTCTACAAAAGAAAAAAACCAGATAGCATTTGAACAATGGCGAGGAATAAATAGAGATGGCAAATATCAAGAAAAAGATCTTTTAAAAACATGGACAAAAGAAGGCCCTGAATTATTATGGTTTAATGAAGATTTGGGAGAAGGTTATGGATCTCCAATTATTACTGATAGCGCAATATACATTTTAGCATCTAGAGATAGTATTAGCATTGTTATGGCTTTTGATTTAAACGGCAATATAAAGTGGCAAAAAGATTTTGGTAAATAATGGAATACTAGCTACCCAGGAACAAGATCAACACCTACTTTAATAAACGAGCTTCTATATGTTTCATCTGGTATGGGTGATATTTCATGTATGAATATTGAAAATGGCGAAATTATTTGGGCTAAAAACATGTTGAATGATTTTCATGGAAAAGCACCTTACTTTGGATATGCCCAATCTTTGCTAATTAATGATAGTATTGTGTATGCCATGCCAGGAGGTGCTGACACAAATATTGTTGCATTAAACAGATTCAATGGAGATATTATTTGGATATCTAAGGCAAAAGGAGAAAACCCGGCATATAACTCACCAAAACTAATCGATATTGGTGGAAATCAAATCCTTGTAACTTACTCTAAAGAAAACTTTATTGGTATGGATGCAAAAACAGGAAAACTTCTTTGGAGCGAGTCATTTATTGCTAAATATCCTAATCATGCTAACACGATATTGTATGAAGATAGTTCAATATTTACCGCAGCTCCTATTGGCCATGGTTTATTAAAATATAAATTGTCAGATGATGGTTCTGAAATAACAAAAATTTGGCACGACACATTAATCGGAAATTACTTCGGAGGAATGATAAAGTTAAACGACAAAATATACACTTGTGCTGGCGGAAGAAGTAAATATCTAATTATGTTAAATGCTACAACGGGAAAGATTAAAGATTCTCTTGTTACAGGAAATGGATCTATAATTTATGCAGATGAAATGCTGTATACATATGCACATAAAAATGGAAAAGTTTGTTTAATCGACCCTGAAACCTTTGAAATAAAAGGAAACTTTAAAGTTAAAAAAGGGACTAAAGAACATTTCTCTCATCCCGTAATAAAAAACGGCGTTCTTTATATCAGGCACGGAAATGCGTTACTGGCATATGATATTAAGAATAAAAAGCTTGCCTAAGTATTTTTTTATAGTAGTAATAATTATTACTCATTATTATTAAAACACATTCTATAAAATTAACATGAAAGATTTAAAAACTACAAATACTTTACTACTAATAATAATAATTCCATTGGTATTTTATTTATTGAAAATACTGTCCTTTATTTTCATCCCATTAATTTCATCAATGTTTATTGCTTTGTTGTTCTTACCCTTGATGAGGTGGTTAAAAAAAAAGAACATCCCTAAACCTTTAAGTATATCAGCAATAATAATAATCATTCTTGGTATCTTAATCTTTGGGGGCAAATTAATTCAACTTTCTACAAATGAAATTATATCAGCAGATAGTTCATTCTTCGAAAAAGCAGAAACAAAATTAGTGGGATTAATTGAATCCATAGAAAGTTTTTTAGGAATTCAAAGATTGAAAGGTGATAATGTGATAATACACTACTTTCAGAACAATAATATTTTTGAAAATTTTGGTACGACTCTGGATTTTGTTGGAAACACTTTAACGATGATACTTATGACCGTATTTTTTGTTATTCTATTGCTCTCAGAATCCATAAACTTCCAAAAACTACTAAATTTAACTCTCGTCAAAAGTAAATATTCCTCTGTACGTACTTTTATGAAAATAGAAAAGGATATCATAAAGTTTGTATGGGTTAAATTCTTGATAAGCCTGTTAACAGGTATTGGATTTAGTTTAGCATGTATATTTTTTGGTATTAGTTTTCCGATTTTCTGGGGGCTTTTTGCTTTTTTCATTAATTTCGTTCAAATGGTAGGCTCTATAGTTTCTGTTGCATTGTTGTCACTATTTGCTTTTGTAGAACTAGAACCAACAGGAACATTACTATTCTTCATAATCGCAATCACCGCTGTACAAGTACTTATGGGAGGAATATTAGAGCCAATTTTCATGGGGAAAACCTTTTCCATTAATGTAATAACCGTAATAGTTATGTTAATGCTATGGGGTTATATTTGGGGAGTTCCTGGACTAATTATGTCAATCCCAATAACTGTCTTTACAAAGATTATACTGGAACAGTTTCCAAAAACCAGAAATATTTCAAGTTTAATGGCAGGCAATTCCCCAAATGTTAAATCTTTCTGGAAGGAATAATTAAGTTAATTGAATGATAGACTAACATTTTTATATAAGCTTAGTTTAAGCTAAATACATATCATGCAGGAAATAAATACTGTTTACCATCTATTAAGAATCGGATATCCATAATTCGAGGCCAGCTTGGCTCCTTCAGACCCTGCTGCCATTTATTAAAATCTTTTCTCATTTTGAGCAGGACTTCAGGTTGCTCTGAATTTAAGTCATATTGCTCATATTTATCTGTGCTAATATTATACAATTCCACCCAATTATCCCGTGTACTAAGTATGAATTTATAATCTCCTTTTCGCATTGCCTGTATATGGTCTGATCGCCAATAAAACACCTCGTGTGGCTGGCCTTTTTTCTCACCGCTAAGGAAAGGTAAAAGATTTACCCCATCATAAACCCTGTCATTTGGCAAATGACATTGTGCAACTTCGGCTGCTGTAGCAAATAGGTCAAATGAACTTATGGGTTTATCGTAAAACATACCTTCTTCAATATGTCCTTTCCATCTAATTATACATGGAACATTTACACCACCCTCAAAATTAGTTAATTTACCACCCTTATATGGGCCATTATCTGTTGCTCCTGTATATGTGGCACCACCATTATCACTTATGAAAAAAACAATTGTATTATCATCTAAGCCCAATAATTCCATCCTTTCCATCAAATTCCCAATGGCATCATCAAGGGCGTGTATCATAGCATAATAAACCCGTTTATTTTCATCTTTTTCATCATCATGCATATCATAATATTCCTTGGGAGCCTGAAAAGGAACATGAGGAGCATTGAAGGAGAGATATAAAAAAAAGGGGTCAGGCTTATTTAAATTTGCCTCCATAAATCCTATTGCTTCTTCCACGAAAGCCCAGGTTAAATAACGTTCCTCCTTAACCAATGTATCATTTCTTCTTATGGCAGAAGTTTTCTTGCGTCCTGTTTTCCACTGATGTTTAGCACTGAAATTTGGCTGTATATAACTTATCACATCCGATGACTTTCGAGTATCAGTATAAAGAGAAAATGCGCCATAAAAGCCAAACTGCTCATCAAATCCACTATTACTTGGAATCAAATTTTTGTCTGTGCCCAAATGCCATTTTCCCACAATTCC
>PKTD01000194.1 GCA_002869315.1 Marinilabiliales bacterium
AGTTTTAAAAATACTTCTAAAGACAAGGCTCTGATAAACGCTGTAACACATAATGACATAAAAAAACTGGCTGAAAACAGAAATAATGAAGGTAAGATTAATCATTATTTTTCTCACGAAGTAAAGACATCAGGAATATCAAATCAGAAACAAAGCGGAAGATGCTGGCTGTACACTGGCTTAAACACCTTAAAGCCAATGGTTCAGGAAAAATACAAACTTAATGATTTTGAATTTTCCCAAACATATAATTTCTTCTGGCATCAGTTTGAAAAGGCAAATTTGTTTCTGGAAATAGCCAAAGAAACTGCAAATTTGCCTATGAGTGATAAAAAAGTAGAATGGCTTTTTAAAAACCCCATTGGAGATGGTGGTCAGTGGACAACATTTGCCGATAATATTGCAAAATACGGATTAGTTCCATCTTCGGCAATGCCTGACACATACCAGAGTGAAAAGACCTCAATGATGTCGAGACTTATAAAACGAAAACTAAGAGAACAAGGACTTGAAATGAGAGAAATCACAAACTCACGAATGAGTGAAGAGCAAAAGCAGATTAAAAAAGTAGAAATGCTAAAAGACATTTATAGGATTCTAGTATTAAGTCTTGGTGAACCTCCAATGGAGTTTAACTGGCAATATAAAAACAAGGACGGAGAACTTAGTGAAGTGAAAACTTATACTCCACAAAGTTTTTACAATGAACTTATTGGAGTAAATTTATCTGATTATGTAATGTTAATGGACGACCCACGTCACGAGTATTACGAACTATATGAGGTAGAATACGACCGTAACCTTGTTGAAGGTGGCAACTGGAAATACATTAACCTTCCGGTGGAAAAGATAAAAGAGTATGCGGCAATATCAATTAAAAATAACCAGGCAATGTACTTTTCTTGCGATGTGGGTAAACAATTGGATATTAAAGAAGGTGTACTTGATGTGAATAATTATAATTACGAAGATTTATTTGGTGTTGGTTTTAATATGGATAAAAAGCAAAGAATAGAAACTTTTGAGAGTGCTTCAACACATGGAATGGCATTGATAGGTGTAAATATTCTTCCTGACGGAAGTACTGATAAATGGAAACTTGAAAATTCCTGGGGAAATGACAAGGGTAATAAAGGCTATTTAACTATGACTGACCAATGGTTTAGTGAGTATATGTTCCGCCTTGTGATCAATAAAAAACACCTGGACAGTAAAACCTTAAAAGTGCTTGATAAAAAGCCTACTCTTTTGCCACCATGGGATGCGATGTACTAAATATTAATTATGACAGATACGAATAGCAGTAGTTTTTGGAGTAATCAATATAAACTAGGAAAGACAGGATGGGATATTGGGTATGCATCTCCTCCTATAGTAAAATATATAAATCAAATTGAGGATAAAAACTTGAAAATCCTAATTCCCGGAGCTGGAAAAGGATGGGAAGTGGAATACATTTTTAAGTTTGGTTTTAAAAATGTATTCTACCTGGATTTTTCTTCGGAAGGTCGAGATGAATTCAAAATACGTTGCCCCGACTTTCCTGATAACCAAATAATTACAGATAACTTTTTTGCACATCAGGAAAAATACGATCTCATAATTGAACAAACCTTTTTTAGCTCATTGAAGCCTTCATTAAGACATAATTATGTGGAAAAAGTATCAGAACTCTTAAATCCCAACGGAAAACTATGTGGCTTACTTTTTAAAAGAGAATTTCCTTTTGAAGGCCCACCTTTTGGAGGAAATAAAAATGAGTATAAAAATCTATTTAAAAACAAATTTAAAATCAGATATTTACATACAGCACATAACTCTATTAAACCCAGAAAAGGAAATGAACTCTTTATCCTAATGTTAAAAAGTTAACTATAACCATCTGATTGTAAGACAATATAAATAATGTTAAGTAATTGTTATTTTTTCACAACTGTTTGTTTGTAAGGTATTTTTTCTTAATTTAGCAATCAATATATTAACAATAAACTAAATTAATAATATGAGCAATAACGTATTTAAAACCTTTGGAAAGATAATTAAGAAAGAGAAAGTTGCCACAGTGCAAAATGAAACTAACACCAATATATTAGTTTTGGAAACCTTATCTCCTTTTCCTGGTTATCATGGCTCCACAGTTCCTGACAATCTGGAACCAAATTCACTATTCGCCATCACTAAAACGGGGCATAATGAGGAGTTTTTACAAAGAAGAATTCAGGAGGTAAGAGATATACTTCCATACGATTTTGATGCTGCTCCTGCTTTCATTAATGTTCAAAACGAAACCAGGTCGGCCATTCGATTTAAAGACCTTAAATATGAACTAGTAGGTGATGTAACCAGAGAGTTTGTTAATAAGGGAATACAATTCAGCAAAACAAAAAAAGTAAGTGCTGCCGATACAATTATCAGAGTGTATAAGTTCTTTAACCTTGAAGAAATTAAAAAAGACTTCTATCGTGAAAGTGAAGATCATAATACAAAATACTTCACAATTCCTACTCAATTAAGATGGAGCACTTTTGAAAAAATGACAATGAGCACAAAGTATAATCTCGACGATAATAATTTTGATGCAGCAATTGCAGTAGCATATATTAACAATGCAATCGTAGACTTTGTAAGAATATATGATAATGACCCAAGTATTAAAAAACTGGAAGTAATTCGTAAAAAATATCTTGAGGCATTTACTAAAATGTAATTTGAAATACTGACTTAACCAACATAAATAAATTATATAAATTTGCAGACCGGTTTCATATTGATTCCGGTCTTTTTTTAATCTAAAATTATGAATGAAATAAGTTATTTAGAAGAATATATCAAAGGCATTTTACAGAAAATAGGTTTAAGTGAAAATTTAGCCCATAATATAGCCGACTATATAATTTTAATCGTATTGGCTATAGTCGCTTATTTAGGATATTTAGTAACATTATATCTTATTAAAAGAATACTAATCCCACTCTTCAATAAATCAAAAACTCAATTTGACGATTTGCTAATAAAACATAGGTTCTTTAAACGCTTATCGTTAATGGTACCAGCATTCATCCTTTATTATTTCACCGAGGATACAATGACTACTATGAATGACTTTGTAGACCTTTTGGTTAAAGGAATAGAGGTGTTTTTTATAGTAAATTTTATACTAATAATCGACAGTTTACTTTCAACATTGAACGATTATTATGAAAGGTTTTCCTTTTCAAAAGACCATCCCATAAAAGGAGTTGTCCAGATTACAAAAATCATAATCTATGTTGCTGGAGTAATATTAATTTTTGCACAGTTATTTGACAAAGATTTAAGCACCATCTTCCTGGGTTTAGGTACTTTATCTGCAGTAATGATGTTGATATTTAAGGATCCTATTTTAGGTTTTGTGGGAGGCTTACAATTAATCTTCAATAAAATGGTTGCCATAGGCGACTGGATTAGCATGCCAAAATTTGGAGCAGATGGAAATATATTGGAAATAAATCTAACCACCGTTAAAGTACAAAACTTGGACAAAACTATTGTTACAATACCAACCTACAATCTTATATCCGATTCTTTTCAAAACTGGAAAGGCATGGAGAATTCAGGAGGAAGAAGGATAAAAAGAGCTATAAATATTGACATGGACAGTATCCGCTTTTGTGATGAAAAACTATTGGATAAGTACAAAAAGATAAGTCTTGTAAAGGATTATATTGTTGAAAAACAAACAGAAATAGAATCATTTAACGCTTCTAACAAAGTTGATTCCAGTATTACACCAAATGGTAGACGCCAGACAAACATTGGAATATTCAGAGAATACTTAAAGAGATATTTAAGCAGCCGAAGCGATATTAATATGAATATGACTTTTATGGTTCGTCAACTTCCACCTAGTGAAAAAGGTATCCCTATTGAAATTTATGTTTTTGCCAATACTACTGAATGGATTGCCTATGAAGGCATACAAGCTGATATTTTCGACCATGTTATGGCCGCAGTGAAAGAATTTGATTTGAAAATATACCAGTTTCCCAAAAGTGGGGATTATGCTACAGTTTATAAAGACTAAATTTATTTCTTCAGTATAGCATACCTTACTTCATCCAGAAGGGCATTGTTCTTATAAACTGCATTCTTCAAAACAGCCTCTTTTATAAAGCCATTCTTTTCTATTACTCTTTGGGAGGCGGTATTATTGCTAAAAATTCCAGCATATATTCTAACTATATCAAGTTCCTTAAATCCGAATTCAACTATGCGGGATACGGATTCACTGGCTATTCCCTTTCCCCAGTATGGTTCCGCTATCCAATATCCTATTTCTGCAGATTTTCGGTATACATCTTCCATCTTAAAGATACCGATTGCACCACATAAATCTCCCTCATACAATATAGCAAATACTGTTTGGGGATTAGAATTATTATTGCGCTCTATAAATTCTCGAGCATCATCCAGAGTATAAGGGTGAGGGAAACCATCACGTAAATTAAGCCATATCTTTTTATTGTTTGCAAGAAAGGCGAGCCTTTCAGCATCAGCAGGTTCAAAAAACCTCAGACTTATTTTCGAAGCATTTATCATTTTACAATAAATCGGGATACAGTAGTATCTCCATGTGAATTTTCAAATTTTATTAGGTATATCCCTTTATTTAAAACTGATGTATTAAAATGTATTCTCTCCTTATTATTATTTATTTTATTAATCAGTTTTCCTTTAATATCATAAATTGAAATTTCAGTATACATTGCAATGTCTGAAAGCCAAACCTCTGCATTTCTATTAACAGGGTTTGGGTAAATAGAAGGCATAGCCACATAAAATTCATCAATACTTACATAACTTTCAGTTTTTAATTTTATACCCACTGGTCGGTGGTCGCTAACCAAATCATCGTATTCATTAAAACCTTCCTCAAAATATTCATCGGGTTTAATTGTAATTGTCTCTGATTCAGGCTTATTATAATCCTCAAAAAACTCATTCGTGATTATAATATGATCTATATGAGAAGGCCATGAAGGGTACGACCAATTTGTTTCATCTCCCTCTGCTATTTCCATATCAGCAACTAAATAGTTTAAGTCATTCTGAATGAATATTTCAAAAACATTATCATCAAAATCATCTATTAAAACATCATTCAAGTCGCCGGTGAGTATCACCTTTGAGTCGTCATAGTAGGTTTCTATATATTCATCCAAAAGTATACAGGCATCAAATCGTCTTTTTTCTTCATCCCAATTATCATTCATATCCATTTCATTATCACCACAACATTTAAGATGATTGTTTATAATTACAAATGGCTGTGCCATAAAAGTAAATTCCATTACAAACGGTGAGCGCGGAAACTCCCTCGATTTTGAAGTATAAATCTCAAAAAAGTTTACATCTTTAATGGAATCTGTATTATAAACATATGCAAGTGCAGCATACTGATTATAAGCATAAGCATAATCCCAGCCGTCCATTTTACTTACTAATAGAACTAAATCGTCTTCACTTGTAACTTCTTGTATGGCAAATATATCAGCATCAATGGATATCATTAAATCAGAAACAAAATCTATTGTTGTTTGATCCTCCTTTGGGAAATGTTCAATATTCCAACTTATTACTTCCAAAGTAGAATCACTCCCAAATTTTAGTCCCTCAAATTGTGCTCTTAAACTTGTACTTGCGAAAATGAACAATAATAAATAGAATAAACTGTATTTAATCTTTACAGGAAAAATCATTTTGAATATTTTTATGAATATATAATAATCTGCAAATATGGTGATAATTGAAAATATTCCAGAACATTAATTTATATTTTTATATACCATGAATTTTTCGATATTTGCCGTCCTGAAACAACCACCATGTCGGAGCAACTTACTTTGCTACTAATTTCCATTGTAAGCGTGATGTTTATCATGTTAAGGTCAGTAGATTTAAGCAAAGCATTAATAAATATAATTACCTTTAAGCAACTTCCCATATACTTTGAACTATATTCAAGACGATTGTCTAAACACAAGGTTGATTATTTAATCAGAAATGATTCATATTACCGAAGTTTGAGTCCTAAACTCCGCCGCTCTTTTAATAGCAGGATCAAGAAATTTATCGCCAGTAAACATTTTGTAAGCAGAGGTGATTTTATTTTAAATCAAGAAGTTATCTTAATCCTTGCCACTGCTGCTGTGAAAATAAGTTTTGGTTTGAAGGATTATCTTTTCAGCCATTTTCATACAATAATAATTTACTCTGATGAATTTTATTCTAATGCTTCTCAGGTTGAAGTAAAAGGAGAAACCAATGGAAGTGGAATAATTGTTTTCTCCTGGAAGGACATTGAATACGGTAATTCAGATCCATCCGATTCAATAAATCTGGCATATCATGAATTTGCCCATGCTCTATTTGTTACAAACCTTATGAGCCCATATGAAAATGATTTTAAAGAACACTATCGTGAATGGCTGATGTATGTAAAATACAATTCCCAATTAAAAGAAGCAACACAAAAACACATTTTTAGAGATTATGCAGCCGTGAATGAAATGGAGTTTTTTGCAGTTGCCGTGGAGAACTTCTTTGAAAAACCACAAGAGTTTAAAAAGGCATTACCTAAACTTTATGAATTGATGGCCAAGGTACTTAATCAGGATACTTTACAAATGGAAAAACTTGAACTACTTTAGTTTATTGAAATGTGAAATAACTTCAGCCAAAGCAATTTTAAACCAAACTGTATAAGCATCAGAATTTGTTTTAATATCTTCTTCAAGCCATTCCAGTTCAACATATTTCCAATCGGCTACTTCCTCAGGATTTATTTTTGGTTTTCTCTCAGACTGCCCAATAAAAACATGATCGAATTCATGCTCAGTGAGCCCCTGCCCTACATCAGCATTATATACAAAAGAAAAAGCCTCCTCAAAATCACAATCAAATCCCATTTCCTCAACAATGCGCCTGTGTGCAGCCTGTGAAGCTGTTTCTCCATCACGAGGATGAGAACAAACAGTATTGGTCCATAGGCCGGGAGAATGGTATTTATGTAAAGCCCTTTGCTGCAGCATTAGTTTACCCTCTGAGTTAAAGATGAAAACTGAAAAAGCCCTGTGCAAAATAGCCTTTTCGTGAGCTTCCATCTTCTCCATTAAACCAATTTGATTATCATTTTTGTCAACAAGTATTACTTTTTCTATAGCCATTAAGTTTATTTTTAGACTTGCAAAAATAACAATTAGTTTACTTAAAAAAATACTTACTATTAACCAATCTCTCAAAAACCTTTGATAAAGGCACTTTCATTAAAATAATGGATTTTTTTTTGAATTTTTTTTGAAAAACACTTGACA
>PKTD01000014.1 GCA_002869315.1 Marinilabiliales bacterium
TGAAAAAATAAATAAAAAACTTACTAAACTTTATGAAAAGGAAAAGTATGATAAGTGCTTAAAAAAAGCAATTTCATATAATAAAAAATATCCAAATAGTGTTGTTCCTGAGTATTTTATGTCGAGAATTAATTATAAGTTCTATACATTAAAGGATCAGCAATCAATTGAAAGTTTCATTAATTTAAGGAATGCAATCAGGTACTCTAACAGATTACCTGATTCTTCCTTTATTATATGGAAAGATAGCCTTCAAAACAGTCTGAAGAACTTTCTGTATATAAATAATGATACCTTAAATACAAATGGCCTAATTAAAAAAGCCCTAAATTTCTACACAGAAAGTTATTCGGATACACTGGATATCTATTTTGTATATTACCCAAAAGAGACTAACGAAATTATAATCAATAATTTTGATGAGTCAAATGAAATTGATTCCTTAAGGTATAAAATTTTAAGTATTGCATCGCAGCAAGAAGGAATTCCCTACAAATATGCTGGAGAAAAGCCGGAAACAGGATTTGACTGCTCAGGCTTTACTAAATATGTTTATTCTTCAATTGGTGTGGATTTACCTCATAATGCCCAAAAGCAAAGTGATATTAAGGTTGGGAAAATTAATCTTGAAGATGCCAGAGAAGGTGATTTGATCTTTTTTGGCTATGCGGACGACAAAAAACATTATACACAACATGCTGGCATTATTTTTTCCATAGATAATGATAAGGTAAAGGTCATACACTGTGTTTCCAATGGAGTAAGCATAGATGGTGATAATTCAAGTTGGTCGCATTATTGGAAGGATAGGGTGCTATTTGTAAAATCCATGGAGTCAATTATTCAGAATAGTAAATAATCATAGTTTTCTATTTTTATTTTGTCCTTTATTAATCTGTTTATTATAATTTTGAACTAATTATTGCGTTCTAAAAATTAGATCTTATTTGTTTAGATTTTGGAGAGGTTTTTGTATTATAACCTCCATTGTAATTAATTCAAATCATGAAAATATTCAAGCATATTATAATTATTGTTTTCACAATATCATTGTTTGCCTCATGTAATCCTCAAAAACAGTTGGCAAGGGAATTTATTAAGTCTGCACCAGCATACAGTGTTATGCTAATGCAACCTGAATTTCTCTATAAAGCAAACCTAAATACCTATTATGTTGATTCTCTGGCAATAACTGATGAGAAAAAAAGGGATTCCATCTTATGGATACAATCGGAATTTATTCGTAGAATTGATGACTCTCTGTTAATTGCTAATTATGCATTAGGCTTTGAAAATGAACTGAAGAATTATAAAATAAATGTTTTTGATCAAACAGAATCGGATAAATTCTTTTCACTTGACTCAAATGCATGGATGGTTAATATCGCACAAATGCAAATTGAAGAAGAAAAATATGAGTATCGTGATGAAACCGAATATTATAATTATGTTTATTATCATGATCATATTTTGAATGCCGTAAATGTAAACTCATGGTTTGAAATTAGCATGATAAACTCAAATGATCAGTCTCAAAATGTTTATTATGCTACTAATACCATAACTGATGATCTGGAATCGAGTTATGATTTTGATATTTTTGATGATAAAGTAAAATACTATTATGAAATAGATAGTTTAAATTTGGGTAAAATATATGAGTATTCCTATTTGCTGGGACGAATTTATGCTACCTATACATTCGATTTCATAATGAACAATTATGTATCGCAAAAACAGGGTTATCCTCTTAAAAAAGAGGAGTTGTTGAGATATGTACCATATACCGGAACTTTCTTTCCTGCTGGTGAAAACAGGTTTATTTCACTTGACGAATAACTTATTGCTTGTGACTTTCAATTAGCATTATCAACTTATCATAATCAGGAGAAATAGCATCGTAAACAAAACCAGCCTTATTATAATATATTTCTCTCTCCGATAAAATTCTTTCAACCTCTGCTTTAATCTCATCATGTTTTTTTCCGAGAATTAAAGGCCTGGGTCTAATAGCATTTTCTAATCGTTGTACCAGTGCCTCTGCAGGCATCCACAGATAAATACTTAATCCTCCACTTTTGTTAATTTCCTCAATAGTATTATTATAGCATGGAGAGCCTCCTCCAGTTGAAATTACAGTGTTTCTAAGATTAAAAGTATCAATTATTATTTTGTTTTCCAGTTCCCTAAAAAGCTCTTCACCATACTTTTCGAAAAATGTATGTATGGAAACTTTATACTTACTTTCGAAAAGTTCATCCGTATCTATAAAATCATATCCAAGTTTGTATGCAAGTTTTTTTCCTATTGTGCTTTTACCAACACCCATAAACCCTATTAAATAAATCCTATTCATTTAATTAAAGATTGATTTTTTTTGTTTTTGATGAAATGATTTCAAAATCAATAGTTTGTGTAAATACTGACTGATTGCTGTATAGCGGTCTGTAAACAAGTCTGTAATTACCTGGTTGTAAGTATATTGATTCTGATCTTGATGAATTTTCATTTATCTCGAATATTCTTTTCTGAATATTATTTGTTAAATGGTAGATAAATCCATAAATACGTATGCTTTTCGAAATATTTAATATTCCGGGATTTTCTATTTGAATTTTGGTGGTTTTGTCGGCTTCTATATTAACATCATTAATTGTTGTTACAGGCAGGCTCAGAATTTCAATGTTATAATTACCGCTCAGGTATTTACTTTCATCTGATAGTGATTGCACATTTATAGTTTTATTGTCAGGTGTTTTTACAATAATTGCAGGATTGAAATCTGCGGGATTATTACCATTTAATTCGACTAGTAATTTACCTCTTTGGCAATTGGCATATACAATATTATGTCTGCCTTCGCTAAGTTTTACATTATTAATTATTAATTCAGGATTTGTACTAAGGGTAATATTATATTCCAGCAATGGATCAATAACTAAAGTGTCTGGTAAACCCTTTTCATTAAGAGTATGAATGAAATTATATTTTACTTGTCCGCTCGCAATATCAGTAAATGCCATATTAATATTACTTTCAGTAGGTTTCCCGTTTATATCCAGGAGGTTTACCTGTAGGCTTGTTTTACTCAGTACTTTAGTGATAATTACGTTTATTGTTTTTTGAAAACTTTCTACATCAGGAGCGTTAAAATATGTACCTGCACAGTCAAAAATATTGGAATTATCTCTTCCAATACCAATTATAAATGGTTTTATGGCAATCCCTTTTTTTTGCAAGGATGATGATATTTCACAAATGTCTCCACCGCACTCTTCAATACCATCACTAATAAGGATGATAATATTTCTGCAATTATCACATCCGCTAAAATCATTAATAGATCTCTCCAGCGATAAAGCAATTGGCGATGTGCCTCTTGGTTTTATAAACTTTAGTCTTTCTTTTATTCTCCTAAAATTATTTGGTGCAAAAGCTATCTCCAGTTTACTGTCATCACAATTTTGGGGTGGGTAATTTCGCTGATGTCCATAAACTCGTAAGGCGACTTCTAAATTGTCAGTATATTTTAAACTATCTAATACTTCCGACAATACTCTGCTTGCGATTTTGAATTTCTCTTCACCATGCCAGTCAGCACTCATACTTTTAGATGCATCTAAGATAAATAGGATTCTTGTTTTCCTATTCTCTTCTGCATAGGCCTGTGATATATGAAAACTGAAAATCAGGAGTGTTAATATGAATATATATTTATAAAGGCTCTTCAAAATAGTATCATGTTTTATTTGCAAAGTTATTTTACACTAAAGCAATAATATTTGTAAAAATACTATTTAATTGAGAAAATATAAATACTAAATGTTATAATGTTTATGTCCATTATTAGTTCTTACAATATTTGCCTGAAATTAAAAATTGATTAGGTAGTATTTACTACTTCCAAATTTTACATTTTGTTAAAAATAATTAGCATTTTGCCTATATTCGTGGACTTAATAGTAAGGTGATTTATTTAATTGCAAAACAAAATTTTAAAATGACATTTCTCCCTCGCTCGATTGCTATATCATTATTATTCAGTTTATTTATTTTCTCCGCCTCCAGCCTTAAAGCACAATTATACAAAAACATGGAGACTGCATCTAAACAATATTGGGTGGATTCTGTTTATAAGTCGCTCAGTATGGAGGAGAAAATTGGACAATTAATTTTTGTAAGAGCCAATTATTCTGGCAAAAAATACATTAATGAGGTTGATGATTATATTGAGAATTACAATATAGGTGGCGTTGTTTTTTTTCGTTCCGACCCTGTTTCACAGGTGCTTAAAACTAATTATTGGAACTCATTGGCAAAAACACCACTAATGGTGGCTATGGATGCAGAGTGGGGTATAGGTATGCGCCTTAGCAATACTGTTAAATATCCTTTGCAGATGGCTTTGGGAGCAAGCCAGAATGAAGAACAGTTGTACCAAATGGGAATTCAAATTGCAGAGCAGTGTAAAAGAATGGGAATACATATGAACTTTGCCCCTGTGGTTGATGTTAATTCTAATTCAGATAATCCTGTAATAGGAATGAGGTCCTTTGGTGAAAATCCTGAAGATGTTGGTTTTAAGGCTGCTAAATATATGCATGGTATGCAGGATGGCGGAATTATCGCCTGTGCCAAGCATTTTCCCGGTCATGGAGATACAGAGACTGATTCTCACCTAACATTGCCACTGGTTAAAGCTAAGAAAAGGGATTTGCGAAATATGGAGTTGGTTCCTTTTGAGTTTTTGATTGAGGAGGGAGTAGCTTCAATTATGACAGCACATTTATCAGTTCCTGCACTCGATAGAAATAAAAAGCGACCCAGTTCATTATCCTATGCTATTGTTAGTAAATTACTAAAAAATAAAATGGAATTTGAAGGCTTGATAATTACCGATGGCCTTGACATGAAGGGGGTTACAAAATATTATAAAAAAGGAGAAGTGGCCCGGGAAGCATTTGAAGCAGGAAATGATATCCTACTCATTCCTGATGATGTTGATGCTTCAATAAAAAGCATTCGCGACTTAATTGATCGCAAACCTGAGTATATGCAACGTCTTGAGGAAAGTTGTAAAAAAATCCTTACGTATAAGTATTTGAGTGGGGCAAGCCTTAGGCAAGATATTGATACTACTAATCTGATTTCAGATTTAAATAAAGATGAATACTGGAAACTAAGTGAGGATTTAGGACATTCTTCGATAACACTATTACAAAATAAAAATGAAATTATTCCAATAAGCTATCCGGATACTTTAAAGGCATCAGTTATTGTAATAGGATATGAAAATACTGAATTTGAAAAAGTTATATCAGATTTTATGGATGTAGATATACATTATCTAAGTCATAAATCAGATATCTCTGAGAAACAAAAAATAGTGAGTGAAATCAGTGATGCCAATTTAGTTATTGTAGCCCTTACTAATACAAAGATTTCAGCTAGTAATAAATTTGGTATTTCTGATTCTGATATACAGTTTATCAATAATTTATCACTTAAAAAGAAAACTATACTTAGTATTTTTGCAAGTCCCTATGCCCTCAATTTTTTCCCCAATCTTAAAAATTTTGAGGCAGTTACTGTTTCTTATCAGGATAAGTCATATTTAATGAAGCGTACTTCTGAAATCATTTTGGGTATGGCTGCTGCAAAAGGCCATCTTCCTGTATCTGCAGGAGGTTTTAATGTAGGAGATGGCATTGAAACAACAAAAACAAGGCTTACATATGCAAGTCCCAAAGAACTTAATATTAATGAAGATATTTTAAATAAAATAGACTCTGTTGCTGTTAACGCAATTGAAATAGGTGCAACACCTGGTTGTCAGATACTAGCCATTAAAGACGGTTATATTTTTTATGATAAATGTTTTGGATTTCATACTTATGATAAAAAGAAAAAGGTAAAGCATGATGACATTTATGATTTGGCATCATTAACAAAGATTTTGGCTACAGTTCCTTCTCTTATGAAGTTGTATCAGGACACCATTATCGATATAAAATCTCCCATTTCAAATTACTTACTTTATTTAAAAAAGACGAATAAGAATGATATCAGAATTGATGAGATATTGAGTCATCAGGCAGGACTTGAAAGTTGGATACCCTATTATAAGGAAACCTTAAATATAGAGGCCTGGGATACTAGTGTTTATAGGTCAAAGATAGAAGAAAAGTACCCCATCAGAGTCGCTGATGCCATGTACATCAATCAATACTATGGCAACAGAATCTATGAAGAAATAGCGAAATCGCCTTTAACACAGAAGAAATATCAATATAGTGATCTGGGTTTCTATCTTTTCCGCCAACTAATTGAACTTGGCACTAACTCAAAACTAAATAACTATGTTTTAAATGAATTTTATATTCCTTTGGGTTTAAAAAATATCAGATATAAACCTTTGGATTTCTTCAATAAGGATAGGATTTGTCCAACAGAAAATGATAAAGAGTTTCGTTTTCAAACGCTGCATGGCGATGTTCACGATCAGGGGGCTGCCATGCTAGGTGGTGTTTCGGGGCATGCTGGACTATTTTCCAACGCCTATGATGTAGGAGTTATTATGCAAATGTTTTTAAATGGAGGCAGTTATGGAGGTCGTAGATATATAAATCCAGAAATTGTTGAAGAGTTTACCTCAGCCCATTTTGTCAATAATGAAAACAGACGTGGGCTTGGATTTGATAAACCTTTGCTGGAATATGAAGATCATGGCCCCAATTGTAAGAGTGCGTCACCGAAGAGTTTTGGCCATTCCGGCTTTACTGGAACATATGCTTGGGCAGACCCTGAAAATGACCTGATTTATGTGTTTATTAGTAATAGGGTTTACCCGGATATGTATAATAATAAACTTGGTGAACTAGATATTAGAACAAACATACATCAGTTATTTTATGATGCATGCGTGAAGAAATAATTTGTTAATTTGTTACATAATAAAAATCAATTAAAATATGAAGAATAAGGCTAAAAATAGAGGACTTTGGGTTTTAGCAGTAGTATTGACAATTTCATTTGTTATTTATCAAAGGGCTACGGGGCCTACTTATCCTAAAAAGGGGTCAGTGGAAATAGCAGGTAAAACTGTTGACTTTAAATTGTTAAGGTCATATGAAGTTGGAAATAATGCTCCTGTAGAAATTGAAATCGACAATAAAGATGTTACAGGTGTTTTTATCTACAAAAGATATAAGAGTTATGATGACTGGACTAGTGTAGACATGGTCAGGGTAGGAGAAAATTTAACTGCCGAGGTTCCTATGCAGCCTGCAGCAGGTAAAGTAGAATATAAAATTCAACTCAAATACGGTGGTGAATTGGTAA
>PKTD01000015.1 GCA_002869315.1 Marinilabiliales bacterium
AAAAGCTGAAGTTCCTTTTATAGTTGATAATACAGTAGCCACACCAGCATTATTAAACCCAATAGAACATAAAAGTAGTGTATCATTGCAATTTGATAACGACACTTATTATTACACTGATTACTATTACACTTATGGAATTGAAGCAAAATTAATGCTTCCGGTATTTTCGCGAGTTCCATGGATGGCAATTGCACCAAAACTGAAGGGAACCAAAAATATTAATTCAGAAATATTACTAAGTCAAAGCTTATATACGCCAAAAAATATCCGTGATACAATAATTCAGTTTAACGACAGACCGTTTTCAGCAACTCTAGAACTTGATCAAAGTTTTATCTCCAATCATGATAATGGTACTAGTTTAATTTCTACTATTAGACTTGGTATTATGGGTCCAGCAGCAGGAGGGGAAGCATTACAAAGGCTAATTCATGAGTGGATAAATTCGCCTGATCCTCAGGGTTGGGATTATCAAATAAAAAATGGAGTAATAATAAACTATGATGCTTTGGTTTCATATCCGATTCATAGCAACGAATCACTAAGTTTATCAATAATGGCAAGTGCCAGAATTGGTACTTTATACGATGATTTGGGAGCTGGAATTAATTTCAGTTTTAACAATAATAGTAAGGCCAATATGAATAAGTTGAGATACTTTATATAAGTTGATGCTATGACAAAACTGGTGGGATATAATGCACTACTTCAGGGAGGAATGTTTAGCAAAAATAATCCTTATATTCTAAGTTTTAGTCAAATAACACCAGTTGTTTTTTTAGCAAAAATAAACTTTGGCATCATTTGGCATGGAGTAGGCTTAAGCGTTAGTCATAATTACCTTTCACGTGAGTTTGATTCGGGTACAAATCATAACTATGCAAGTATCAAATTATTTTATTTGTTTTAATTTTCCAATTTGAAAAACCCATTGAGTCGGATTTATAGATTGCTTTCAGGAACAATAGAGTTATTTGATTATAAAGTGATTCACACCTAAATATAGTGTTCAGTTTACACATAAATATTCAAATGTTTTTTTCAAATCATCATATGTTTACACAAAAAACACTAATCAATTAATTTCTAGAAGCGTCTGAAGTGAAATATGATTGGCTTTTAGAACAGTAAATTATCCAATACTAAATCAGATAATGAAACCATTCCAATAAACTCGCCATTTTCTTCCACAGGAGCTAGTCGTGCTCCAATTTTCAATAAAAGGTTAGCAACATAACGTACATCCATATTTGCCGGCACACTTATAACAGGCTTAGTCATAATCTCGAAGACATTTACTTCTTCAGAGGTTTTATCAGGTATAATTACACCCTTAATAAAATCGTGTACAATTACTATTCCATATGCATCCTGGTCATGCCTTTTTTTAACAATTAAAGCTTCTGCCTTTTCCTTTTTCATTATTTCAACAGCCTCTTTGGCTGTGGTCATACCATCGACAAAAACAACATCTTTAGTCATGACATCCTTTGCGCTTTGAAAACTTCTTTTTGTAGTCATTTGTCTTATTTTAATTACAAATTTCAGTTATATATTTCAGCTAAACATATACATTTCATATTATGCTAAAGTAAACAACTTCTCATTATTTATATTAAAAATACTTATCACGTGCCTGATCCTTGAATTTTTTCATCTGACTTTCAAGACCGGCTATGTGATCTACCGGTAACACAAATGCTATTCCTGTACCCGGCTCATTAAATTTCCCGGCTAAACGTATAACCTCTAGCATGTTTTCTACCACATGTTCTTCCACAAGAAATACAATTATATCCGTTTGGTCCTCTATACTTAATCCAAAAAAGGACTTCGCTTCATGAATTCCGGTACCTCTGGCAGGGATTATCGTAGCCCCCGTGGCTCCGGCTTTTTTCATTGCACTGATTACATCATCAGTGATATTTGGCTTTACAAAAGCCATAATTAATTTAAATTGCATCGTCTTCTTCTTTTATTTTTTTATTTAGTATTCGAATTTTTAATTCCATAAACTGAGCATATCCCAAAACAGCAACTATTGGAAATAAACTGGCAAATGCTATAAGTCCAAAGCCATCAATTGCAGGGTTTCTGCCCGGAACGGCGCTAGACAAGCCCAGCCCCAGTGCGGCCACAATCGGGACTGTGACAGTTGATGTTGTCACTCCTCCCGAATCATAAGCTAGAGCAATTAGTTTTTTAGGTGCAAATATTGTTTGAATTATAACTATAATGTAACCTGCCATTATATAAACGAAAAGAGGAGTCCCCGTAACAATCCTAAAAGTGCCTAGTGCAAGAGCAAAAGCAACCCCTAAAGCCACTGTAATTCTTAGGCCTTTTTGACTTATCGTACCTGCGGATACTTCATTTGCTTTTATCGCAACCGCGATTAGTGAAGGCTCAGCAATAGTAGTAGCAAATCCAATCAAGGCTGCAAAAATGTATATCCAATAATATGACATCCAGTTTAATGTTCCATCTCCAACCTTACCAATAAATTCAGGTTCAGTTAATTGGGAGGCCATAATCTTGCCAAGAGGAAAAAGAGCTTTCTCTAAACCCATAAGAAATAATGCCAAACCTAATACTACATAAATACTTCCAAGAATTACTTTTTTTAGATGTGGTATGGGTTTCTTTAGAACAAATACCTGAAAAACAACGATCAATAAAAGTATAGGCAATACATCTCTAAGAGTATAAAATAATACCAAAAGAAGATCCATTGCAAAATCAATCATAATTCAAATTTAGTTAAAACCACATTAAACCATAAGCCATTACAAAAATCATTGGTAATAGAGAAGCAAAGGCAATAAGTCCGAATCCATCCACCAAAGGACTTCTTCCTTTAATAACATTAGCCAAACCTACTCCCAGAGCGGCTACAAGTGGTACAGTAATAGTTGATGTTGTTACTCCTCCCGCATCATAAGCCAATCCTATTATCTCCTCAGGGGCTATAATCGTCATTAACATAACTAAAACATATCCACCAATAATTAAGTAATACAAAGGCCATCCTTTCAGAATACGCAGAACTCCGATTACAATTGCCAATCCTACAGATACTGCCACCGACAGGCGAAGCCCCATAGCATATAAATCTTTAATACTTTGTTTATTTTCTATTAAACCCGCTCCTGAGGATATCTCTGAAGCTTCTTTTGCAACAGCAATTAAGGCTGGTTCTGCAATAGTTGTTGAAAAACCCAGCGAAAATGAAAAAATCATCAGCCAGAAGAGACTTCCCTTCTTTGCCAAGGCATATGCCATTGTTTCTCCAATGGGAAAGAGCCCGATCTCTAGACCTTCTATAAATAGCATCAAACCTATAACCACAAATAGAAAACCAAAAATAATCTCACCAATTTGTGGAAATGGTTGCCTGATAACTACACTCTGAAAAAAAACAACTACTACAATTATTGGAATAAGATCCATAAATGCCAGTCGGAGTTTCCTGAGTATGGTTTCAATATAATGTTTATATTTCACTAAAATTCCTCAATTATTGTTGAGCAAATATATAAGAAATCCAATGTATTCAGAATAATAATTATGTTGCTATTTATAAAAGTATTTTAATATTATCCTGGTCTAGATGAAAAAGAAAACCATTCCACCAAAGAATTCGGTTACATTATTTTTAGGCATTATTATCGAGAAGGTTGGTAAGCAAAAAATGATGGGTAATATGTTAAAACTTCTTTTAAGAAAGTAATTGTAGGTATTGAGCTATATGATTCTATCATTATAATATGATAGTCATTTACATGGAACTCGGTTAAAGAGTTGAAATCAAAGCGGTATTTTCTTAAATTAATAAGTTATCAAATAATGAGTTATTTTATTCTTTTTCAATAACCTTTAGTTCAATAAGAGCATAAACAATATCTAAAATTTCAGAGATTTCACTATCTGGAATATCTGCTTTTTGCATAATGGAGGCAATACTTTAGAAATATGCCGTTGGAAAAGGCAAATGGAATAGAAATTTTCCCTGCGGTTTTGTGAGGCTTATTTTACGTTCGCTACGCTCTCGACCTTTTCCCATCCAAACAGTTACACTACTAAAATACTGATTGTTGCGGGCAGTATAAAAGTTTACGCCTGCGTTTTTATGTTCACGAATCCTTATACTGCTATGATCTTCAGGATCCTTATTTGTTCCTAAGGGTTCTAAATCCAATACCATATTAATACTTTTTACCAATAAGGTATATCTTTTATAAGGTCTTTTCTTTTCATAAACTTCCTCTTTTTTTAGGATTCCTAGCTCAGTCATAGCCTCCAGAAAATCCTGAGCGGTTTGGATATGCAAATTAAGTCTTGATGCTGCTTCAGATGCTGAAATGCTTCGGTAGTTTACCAATAGTTTGAAAAACTCCTCTACATAGTCTTTAGCAAGAAATGACCCTAATATAGCTGCTTCTTTAAAAGTCATGAATAGTAATTTTTTGATTTATAATTATCCGAAAAAATCAGATTTAACTGTTTTAAGTTTATCCATAATTCTAACATCTTCACCTTTTCGATAATAATCCAAAAACTCAATAAACTGATTTCCCAGATTATTGCAAAGTTGATCGAAAGCGAGGTTTTCTTTATATGATAGATATGTTTTTCTCGATATGTGCACACTCACCATTCCACTGGGGTCAAAGGCAATCCACGTATCCTCAATAACATTAAAACCAGATCTAAGAAAAAGTTTCATCGCAGCATCATTATTAATAGGAACAAAATAAATCTTATCCCCGTCGTCATAATGAATACTAATGAGGTTTTTACGTAAATATGCTGCCATAGCTAATACTTCATCTTTGGTAAACTCTATTTCTCTCACAGGGAAAGGGCGCTCTGTATAGGCATTATTTGATGTTTCAACACCTACTGCGGCTAGTTCTAGAATGTTGCTTCCTTTCCATCGTGTTTGAGATGTAACCATCTTATAGAACAGCCAAATCCAGGAAATAATCATCCAAATAAAAAACAGTCTGGTTATCGGAGGAAATACAAGTGTTGGATTGCCATAATGTTGTGTTTGTATGGTAATGAGGACAAGTCCAAAAGATAAAAGATAAGATGAACTTATCAAGTATATGTTACTTCTTGTTGTAGGATAATAGAATCCTATACTAATTAATGCGTAAACTAGTATAACTCCTCCCAGCATTTTTAATCCAACTTCTAAACCTAGAAATAAAGATGTCAATGCAAATATTAATAGTGATATAATCGCTGGGACAAAAACTATAATGGGAGAACCAGTTTTTAATTTTTGAATATGTGACATGGTATTTGTTTTTAATAGTTATAAAAATATATACTTCATAAAAAATGAACTATACAAATGTACAACTATTTATACACCTTTGTCAAGTGTTTTTAGTATTTTTTTTGAAATAAGTGTAAATTAGGTTAATTTTATTATGGATAATATGTTGTCCTTTAGTTATTTAATAATTAAAAATTAATATTTACCTTAATCAAATTCTCTTTTTACATACTCAATCTCCACATATTTTAGGAGATTATTTCCGAAATCAGAATCGATTTTCAATAAATTAAAATCATAGTTTTGATTATTCAAATACTGTAAAACTAAATTCATCCTGTTATTTTCATGCATGATACCAGCAAAGAAGAACCCATGACTTTCAAAATATTTTGTAAGTTTTTCAGTATGATAGTCGGCTAAATCCAAATATAAATAAATGGACTCATAGCGCTTGTTTTTTAGTTTATGAAATTCAGTGATAAATTGTGTTTGTATATTTTTTCCAAAATGAATAATATAAAGTTTAGCTATGCTGAAAACGGCATCAGTTTTCACTTCTATATTTGAAAAATTATGTGGTGATTCTAAATGCAGCATAGGATGTTTACGAATTTGAACATTCAAATCCAGGTTTTTAGCAATTTCCAGTATCATTTTTTTATGATGCTTTGGAGGATAGAATACAACTTGCTCAGGCTGTTCCATTATTTTGAGGGCTATCATTATGCTTTCCCTTTGCGCATTGGAAATATCAATAGACTCAAACTCAATAATCGGTGCGCGGGATATTAATAATGCAGAGTCTTTCATACCCATTTTATGACATGCTTTCTGAGAATAGGGATGAGTGCAAACAGCCATGGCATATACTCCAAACAGTTTCTTTTCTTTTGCAACATGGTTTATCAGATAATGCCAAATTTTGTTTATGAAACCGTGTCCTCTGTAGTTTGGATCGGTAAAGGCTACACCCAACTCAGCAGTTTTGTCGCCGGGCTTGCTAAAACTCAAAGCCGAATGTGAAACTACCTGTTTTATATCATCTAGCACAGCACCTGCAGAGATAAGTAATTCGTTATCCATCTTCTCCCTTATCTTATTGGGAATATAAATATCTTCATATGGATAACTATAGTGATATGCTATATAAGCCAGTTTTGAAATGTCGGCAGCGAGATGAGTATCAAGAAGTTTTACTTCCGAAATTGGATTTATGGAGTTTGCCGGAGTATCATCGCTTTCATGACGGTTTACTTTATGAACTCTTTTAGAATTCAGCATTTTGCGCAAAACAATTTCGTTTCCTTTAAAGCCTTTAGCTCCTATTTTTACCTCATCCATAACATTGTGGAGAATATTATAGATTCCCGACAGTTCGTGTTTGCAATTATCTTTATTATTGCTCATACTTTCCTCGTCGAGAGGAATTCCAAAGTCGTTTATCTTTATTTCAACTCCGCCTTCAATATGAATGAATTCAATAATTATCTCACCTTCCTGTCCCTCAAGAAAAGTACATTTTATAAGTTGCCTTAACAGTTCTTCAAAAAGCACTCCCAACTTATGGGTTTCTCTTCTTTTAAAACCAATAAGATGGCAATATTCTTTCAAAGCATGTTTGCTTATTGAAACGCTTTCGTTATTGTTAAATATCTTTATCTCAACGGGTTTCATTTATTTAATATTTCTTTTGTCGATAATACTTTTTAATTTACCGGTTGTAGCAACTTTTTCAAAGTCTTCCTCATTAATTTTTTCAACTTTTAAATCGATGAGGATTTCCTTTTCGTTAACCATATCGATGGTAGGGAAAGTTTTTCTGATACATGAAATGATGTCGTTTTCACTTTTGTCAAAACCTTTTTCCACACGTATATTTATTGTTTGCGGGCCATCTTTTACAGCCGTCAAAACCAATTGCAGAGGTGATGTATAATTCAAGTCGGTTTCCAGTGCACGTACAAATTCATTATAATTGAACAGGGGGCCCATTTTAAAAATGTCGCCAAATCTACCCAGCAGTTCGAATCTTGGGGCTTTACG
>PKTD01000061.1 GCA_002869315.1 Marinilabiliales bacterium
GCTATGTCGTAACCAGAACCTCCAAAAGTTTTTTCAAGTAAATCATAAGGGTTGCAATTTATCCACTTTGCCATATTATTTATGAGAGTAGAACTAGAGCCCAGACCATGTTCAGGTAAAAATTCTAAATGCGTTTTTATATCATAATCTGTATTCTGATTCAGAAAATTCGGTTTCAATTCAACAACTGCATCTATAATATGAAGTAGTTTTTGAAATTCAGGACCTGAAGTATAACTTTTCTCCCTAATACCTCCAATGTTAAACTTTCCTTCGAACCACTTTCCATTAATATGATTTGCCTGCCAGTTAATATTTCCACTTCCGGGATTTTCAGTGACTTCCAGAGATTGTCCTTTAT
The DNA here is from genome assembly GCA_002869315.1 of Marinilabiliales bacterium. Lineage (GTDB taxonomy): Bacteria > Bacteroidota > Bacteroidia > Bacteroidales > F082 > BM524. The sequence goes on from PKTD01000061.1 coordinate 362, forward strand.
TAATGGGTACTGCCAGAGATGAGGCCCCCTTGAGCACAAGGTATTCTCCACTAATGAGCAGTTTCCCGTTGGAATGCCAGCATTTTTTAGTTTGCACCTCTGAGTTCATTTAAATATTGTTCAACACTGCTAAAGGAAACTTTATGTCCCATAAAATGTTCGATTGCCTTTTTCTTCTCTTCATTATTAGCATTAAAACTATTGAGGATATTCATTAGGTGCATTTTCATATGACCTATTTGTATTCCTTTGGTAACCAGAGATCTAATTGCAGCAAAGTTATTGGCAAGACCCACTGCTGACGATATCATCATAAGTTCTTCTGCTGAGGGATTTCCCAGCATTTCCAGGGAGTGTTTTGCCAGAGGATGTAAAGATGTTAGTCCTCCAACTGTACCCATGGCAAGAGGTATTTCAAGATAAAACTTAAACATATCCTCTTCAATTTGCACATGCGACAGACTGGAATATTGTCCGTCTTTAGATGCATATGTATGCCCTGCGGCCTCAATAGCACGGAAATCGTTTCCGGTGGCTATTGCTACAGCATCAATACCATTAAATATACCTTTATTGTGAGTTGTGGCTCTATACGGGTCTATCTCAGCTATTTTTACAGCAAGTTTAAATTTTTCAGCAAATTCCTTACCACTTAATTCATTGTCAATATTATCCAGTTCCGATATTTTGCATTCTACCCATGTTTTTACCAGGCATTTAGGAGTGTAATTTGACAATATTGACATGATAATATTACAATCTTTTTCCTTGCCTTTAAAGATATCTTTTTTCACAAAGAAATCTTCCATAGCTGCAGCAAATTCTTCCAGGCATGAATTTATAAAATTGGCACCCATCGAATCACGTGTATCAAAAGATGCTCTTAATTGATAATAGTTATCAATCTTTTCGCGCATGTCTATGAGTTCAATATCCAAAATACCACCTCCACGAGAATCCATTTTGGCAGTAATCTCTTTGGTTCTTTCTCTCAGATACATTTTTAGTTCATCAAAAGAGAATTCCAGTTTTTTGAAATCTCCTTCCCATAAAAAATGTACCTGGCCTATTTTTACAACACTTTTAATTTCGGCTTTAAAGCCACCATGCTCTGACCAGAAACGTGCACTGGAGGAAGCAGCAGCCACTACTGAACTTTCTTCTATAACCAAAGGTGCTAGATATGCCTTGTCGTTTACAATAAAATTAGGTGCTACACCATATGGGATATAAAAGTTAGAAATAGTATTTTCACTGAACTCGTCAAAAACCTTTTGCTTTTTTTCATCCTTATGCCAAAAACTCTTAAGCAACTCAACTGTTTCCACCTGGTTGTCCATCATCTCAGCAACTATCTTTAATTTATCCTCCTTTATCAGTTTTGAAAAACCTTTAAGGATAAATTTTCTCTTCTTTCCTTCCGACATACGGTTATGATATTATTGAGTTAGATCACCAATCATCTTCAACTACTTCTTCAGGCTCAGGTCTCATATGATTTATTAGGCTTTCACTCCATTCATCCACAAATTCAGCAATCTGCTCCAAATATGATTCCCACTGTTTATTATATGCAGGGTCCGACTTGTCCAGCCATTTTTCAACAGGCAAATTGGTCCGTGATTTTAGCAATAATTCGTTTATAGTATACCTGTATCTGTCTGTTTTGAATTCTAAAACAAAGGTGTAATTTATCATTCCTCCTATGTGTTTTATACTATCTTCATCCCAATAATAAATTCTGAAGCGGTGCGTGCCCTCAATTTTTCCTGTTTCAATATCCCTTATGGAGGTAATCCTTACCGGATCTTTATAAAAATCATTTAACCAATATATACTTCTGTTAAATAATTCTTCTTTACTTCCCTTTTCATCAATTACTGCCTGGAATTTTATTTTATTAGTTTCGCTATCAATTGGAATTATAGGTTTCATCTCCTGTGAAAGCCCTGTATAGCCTGTCAGTATAAATAAAATCAAAATTAGATGCTTCATAATATTCAGTTTTTCTAATTCTACAAAATTATACAAATTTGATAAATGAATACTTAAACTCAATTTACTTTATTGTACAGTATTACTACTCCTATTTTTGTACCTTTATTGCCCCATTTAAAAAAGTCTATGAACAGAGAAACTAATATACGTAATTTAAACCTAAATAATATTTGGGATGTGGTTGTAATTGGTGGCGGAGCCTCAGGTTTGGGTGTTGCTGTTGACTCTGCCAGCAGGGGTTATAAAACTGTTTTGGTAGAACAAAGCGACTTCTCCAAATCAACTTCCAGTAGAAGTACAAAACTCGTTCACGGTGGCGTAAGATATCTTAGTCAGGGTGATGTTGCACTGGTACTTGATGCCTTAAAGGAAAGGGGACATTTTTTAAAGAATGTACCTCATCTGGTTAGTAAACAGGAGTTTGTAGTTCCAAACTATGAATGGTGGGATGCACCATATTATACTATAGGTCTAAAAATGTACGACTTGATGTCGGGAAAAAAAGGTTTTGGAAAGTCGGAGCATATAAATAAAGAGGAAACAATAGAAAAAATTCCAAACCTTTTGAAAAAGGAACTGGATGGTGGAGTTGTATATTATGATGGACAATTTGATGATTCCAGAATGGCTGTTACTCTTGCACAAACACTAGTAGATAAAGGAGGTTTGGCAATAAATTATATGAAAGTCAATAAACTTATAAGGAATAGGTCAGGAATGATTAAAGGCGTAAATGCAACTGATCTGGAAACTGGTAATGAGCATAAGATAAACTCCAGGGTTGTGGTTAATGCAACTGGAGTGTTTTCCGATAATATAATTAAAATGGATGACCCTGCTGCTGAGAAAACTGTGGTGGCTTCTCAGGGTGTGCATTTGGTTGTGGACAAAAAATTTCTGGGTTCATCATCAGCCTTAATGATTCCGAAAACTTCTGATGGGAGGGTCTTATTTGCCGTTCCGTGGCATGATAAAACTGTTATTGGAACCACAGACTCGCCGGTTGATAATGTTTCTTTGGAACCCAGGGCCATGGAAGAAGAGGTTGAATTTATTTTGCAAACTTGTAAGCAATATTTAAAAAAATCCCCTGAAAGAAAGGATGTGCTTAGTGTATATGCCGGCTTAAGACCTTTGGTAAAACCTGAAAAAGAAGATAAAAAAACCAAGGAAATATCACGTGATCATACTATTAGTGTAAGCCTTTCAGGATTAGTTAGCATTGTTGGAGGTAAGTGGACGACCTACAGAAAGATGGGTGAGGATACCATGGATACAGCAATAATGATAGGAGGTTTAAAGGAAAGACCATCAGTTACTGCCGAAATGCAATTGCATGCTGCTATGCCAGGAGGTGATAATGATGATCACTTAAAATGGTATGGCGCCGATTCGTTTAAGATAAAAGCTATGATTGCAGAAAACCCAAAACTAGGAGAAAGGATAATTGAAAATTACCCATATACAAAGGCAGAGGTAGTATGGGCTTGTAGAGAAGAAATGGCCAGGAATATTGAAGATTTTTTGGCAAGAAGAATCAGGTTGCTGTTCCTGGATGCCAGAGCAGCAATAAAGGCCTCAGAAACAGTAGCAAAAATTATGGCCTCCGAACTTGGATACAGAAGGAAATGGCAAAAAGAACAGATTGAGAGTTTTAATAAACTTGCAGGAGGGTATATTTTAATTGAAAATCCTATAGTAGAAGATAGTAATGATGAATAATAATAAATCGGAATATTTAGATACTCTGGCAAAATTTATCGCTTCATTTAAATCAAAAAAACTTGATGAAAACCTGCTAAAACATGCGGCCATTACAGTAGCTGATACCTATGGTACAGCATTTAGCGGTATTAAAACCAAAGCCTTTAAAACAGCCTTTGAAAATACTGATTTGCTATTTGGAAAAGGTGCTTTTGAGGTTTGGGGAACAGAAAAAAAATTATCATTACTGGGATCTGTTTTCTATAATTCACTTTCAATAAGTTCAACAGATTTTGATGATGGACATCGGAAGGCAGTTGGTCATCCTGCTAGTGCAGTGACAGCAATAGCCATAAGTATGGGTTTGGAAAAGAAACTTAAAATCACGGAGGTCTTAAAGTCTGTTGTATTGGGTTATGAAATAGCCACAAGGTTTAGTCTGGCCAGAAAGCCTGAAAATATAAATTCATACTCTTCTGGCAGATGGGCGGCATTTGGCGCTGCTGCTACTGCTGCATATATTTTGGAATTTGATAGGGAACAAATTATAAATGCTTTGAGTAATGCTTTTGTTTTGTCTCCTCATATGTTGGGTGGGTCTTCAGATGTTAGTACCGGCGCCATGTCGAAAGAAGGAGTAGCCTGGGCGGTTCAAAGCGGACTTCAATCAGCGATATTGGCAAAAAGTGGTTTTAGTGGTCCTTTTCTTTTTATTGAAGAAAGCGATGAATTTGACCCCTTGAAATTGACAGATGGACTTGGAGATTCATTTTTTATAAGTTCAAATTATTTTAAGCCTTATGCCTGTTGCAGATGGTTGCATCCAGCCATTAATGCATGTTCAAACTTAGTTGTTGAAAATAATATTAATATAGAAGAAATTGTTAAAATAAAAGTTTCAACTTTCTCCAGAATAAAAGATTTGATAAGTGAAAAATATCCTACAAATGTCATTATGGCCCAGTTTCATTTACCATACGCTTTGTCGGTTATGATGTTATATAATCAATGTATACCTGAATATTTCAATGATGATTACCTAAAGAATGCAGAGATTAGAAATCTTATTAATAAAATGGAAATTATTTCAAATGATAAATACGATAATATTTTTCCATCTAAATTAGCATCTTCCATTGAAATTGATACTGCCTCACAAAAGTATTTTAAAGAGAAACTTTCAGCGCCATGGGATTTTGGGGATCATCCGTCAATGGATGATTTGCAACGTAAATTTAATTTGCAAACTAATGAATTCAAGCACATCCCATGGGATTGGTTTTTCAATTTTTAGATTTATGGTTTAATATCAAACAAATTTTAATTTTGCTCAAAAAAATATATGCAGTTTAAAGATGTAATTGGACAGAATTCCATTAAACAGAGACTCATAAAGTCATATTCTGATAACAGAATGGCACATACACAATTGTTTCTGGGCCCTGAGGGAAGTGGAACACTGCCAATGGCACTTGCATTTGCACAATATGTAAATTGTAAAAACCCAAGTGAAACAGATAGTTGTGGAGTATGTCCTTCATGTATAAAGTTTCAAAAAAATTCTCATGCCGACATTCATTTTTATTTTCCTAATAATACTACTAACAGCGTTAAAAAAAATCCGGAATCGGTATTATTGTTAAATTACTGGAGAGAATATCTTAAGACATGTGACAATTATGCCCAAAGTAGTGAATGGTTCAATTTTCTGGGAGTAGGTAACAAGCAGGGAAGTATAAATGTAAGGGATGCAAAAAACCTTATCGAGAAAATGTCGATGAAGGCCTATGAAGCCAAATACAAGATAATTATCATTTGGATGGCTGAGAAACTTAATATGGATGCCTCTAACAAACTGCTTAAAACATTAGAGGAACCACCGCCTAATACTTTGATAATATTAGTTGCCGAGCGTTACGAATTAATCATTCCCACTGTCCGCTCAAGGGCTCAGTTAGTTAAATTTAATTCCATTGACATAGATTCATTGATAAGTGCCATGTTGAAATTGAAAATTGAAGGGGATGCTAATTTAAATATTGATGATATGGCTCGCATCGCCAATGGAAATTGGAATGAAGCCCTGAAATTGATTAACGAAACAAGCCTGGAAAATGAATTTTTTGTCCCACTTAGGAACTGGTTGCGATTGTGCTTTGCTCCAAAAGACTATAAGGCACTTTTTAGTTTTAATCAGGAAATGAGCAGGCTTGGAAGGGAAAAACAAAAGAGTTTTCTACAATATGCGCTTACTGTAATTCATTTTTGTGTTATGGTAAATGTTAATAATTATCAGGCAGTTAAGTTGGCTGGAGAGGAATTTGACTTTGTTAAAAAATTCTCTCCATTTATCAATGAAGCAAATCAGGATAAAATTTATGAAATAATAAATGAAGCCATTTATCATGTGGAAAGAAATGCTCATGGTGGTATTTTGTTCACTGATTTAAGTTTTAAACTGGTAAATTTGATGAGGCAGGGAAGACAAAAAACTCAATAATAAAATATGCACTAAGTAATTCTCTGAATAAGCTACGTGAAACACGCAAATTGACAAGCCAAATAAGTACATAAGGGATTTTTCTGTATAAGTTTGAAGAGTAATTTAAATTTTAAACTTTTAAATAAATATTTTTTATGTCAAATGTATATGAACAAAAGGTAAATGACTTTATGGCTAAAGTTATTGCCAAAAATCCAAGTGAAGTTGAATTTCATCAAGCAGTACACGAAGTTGTAGAATCAATTATACCTTTCACAGAGGAGAATCCTCAGTATAAAGAGGCAAAAGTTCTGGAAAGAATGGTTGAGCCTGAAAGAGTAATTATGTTTCGTGTTCCTTGGTTAGACGATAAAGGTGATGTTCAGGTAAACCGTGGTTTCCGTATAGAGATGAACAGCGCTATAGGACCTTATAAAGGTGGTCTTCGTTTACACCCAACTGTAAACCTTGGTGTTTTGAAGTTTTTAGCATTTGAACAAGTGTTTAAAAACTCATTAACTACATTACCAATGGGTGGCGGAAAAGGTGGTTCTGATTTTGATCCTAAAGGAAAATCAGACAATGAAGTAATGCGTTTTTGCCAGTCATTTATGAGCGAACTTTTCCGTCATATTGGACCAAACACTGACGTTCCTGCTGGTGATATAGGTGTTGGTGGACGTGAGATTGGTTTCTTATTCGGACAATACAAAAGATTACGCAATGAATTTACCGGTGTTTTAACTGGTAAA
>PKTD01000217.1 GCA_002869315.1 Marinilabiliales bacterium
CCTTCGTTGTCAATAATCTAATTAATGCTAATCAAGCAAAAGTAAAAGTGCTCACTAGTGAGTCATCTTGGTTTGGAGTAACTTACAAAGAAGATAAAGAAGATACTATAAATAGGGTAAAACTTCTTGTGGAAGAAGGTCAATACCCATCAAAACTTTGGTAAACAAAAACTTTTTATTTATGAATTTTAAAATTTTAATACCGTTATTTATTGCGTTAATTTCATTTGGTAATATTAATGCACAATTGCGTAAATCAGGAAATAATGATGTTTATACAAAATCGAAAAAGAGCGTAAAAAATAATAGAAGGACTGATTTAAATGCATATAAGAATAATGTCTTTATAATGGATAACGCCTTTAAATCTAGTGATATGGAGAAGGTTGTCAGCGCTTATAATAATATTAAAGATTTGGCGAAAGATGAATTGACCAGATTAAATAATAATTTGATAGATTTATATGCTGTACCGAATAAATCTGAAAATTTAAATAACAGAATTGAAGAAGTTGAAAAGCGTCTAAAGAAAATGCAACAGCGTTATCAAATATTTACAAAATCTGATATAGACTTAGATGCAAACTCAAAATCTACCATTTATGCATATAATATGATAAAGCAGTTTGGTGATTATATGCAGCAAAATTTTGAAGAGTTTGATAATGGCGGGGCATCTAATTCAGAGGAGAGAAACTCTCAAACCGCTGATGTAAAAGTAGACCTTAAAAATTCAGACGGAGGAGGAATGATAAGTTCAAAATCTTCTTCAAACTCCGCACCCAAAAGAAATAGTGAGCTTAAAAACCCTGAAGTTAAGAAGTATATAGATAATCAGAGACTTAATGTGTCATCCATAAGCAAAAAATCACGAGAACTTATAAAAAGCCTTTCTGCCAAGGACTATGTAAAAGCGAATAATTTAAAGCAAAGTATTTACGCTGATATGCAGAAAACTGTTAATGTGGATAAACAAATGTCAAAGCGCATAGAAAACAAGGAATTTGAAGGTTTGGAACTAAATAATTCAAGTCTTTTAAAAACAATAGAAAGCGAGACAAAATTATTGCAAGATTTTAACAAACTTAGAATTCCACAAGATAATAGTAAACTTATGTCGATAATCAACGACTTTAACAGACTTAATAGATATTTATAGTTATTATTCAGAATACTTTAATATCTTTATACTTCAATAATAATTTATGCAGGAAGATACTTTCGACTTAATAAGACCGTATACCGATGAGGAGGTTCGCAAAGCTGTCCCAAGAATAATAAGTGATCCGGCTTATAAACCAATGATGAATTTCCTTTTTGACGAGGAGCAGCAAGTGGCTGTAACCGAAGGGCTTAAAAATTCATCAAATGTTATGGAATTTCAGCGAAACTTTACTCTTCCTTGTATTCAAACTGTTGTAGAAAAAACCTCTGATAAAACAAGTTGTACAGGCTTAAGTTCATTAGATAAGGATAAATCCTATTTGTTTATTGCAAATCACCGTGATATTGCCCTGGATTCTTCCATACTTGGCCTACATATGATAAATAATGGATTAACGCCCCCATCTATAGCATGGGGTAATAATCTGGAATTATCACAGTTCATTGTCGACCTTGGAAAATGTAATCAAATGATTACGGTATTCAGAGATGGAAGTCCCAAAGAAATTTTGCGTAATTCTCAAAGGTTGTCATTGTACATTAATAATGTGCTAGCATCACGCGAACGTTCAGTATGGATTGCCCAAAGTAAAGGAAGAACTAAAGATGGGAAAGATCATGTAGACGCAAGTATTCTTAAAATGCTCATACTCTCTGGTAATAAAAATGTTAAACAGGCATTAAAAAACCTTAATCTTATTCCTGTTACAATATCCTACGAATTAGAACCTTGTGGCGCAATGAAAGTGCGAGAAGTTTTCTTGTCTAAGCAGGAAGGTGCCTATGTGAAGGATGAAAATGAAGACCTGCAGAGTATACTTGGTGGTTTTATGATGCACAAAGGCAGAATAAATGTGGATATAGGCAGGCCAATTAATAACCTGATAGATGAGATAGATGAGAGCCTTACAAACAATGAAATTGTAAGTGCTGTAGCATCCATTATTGATAGTGAAACACATCAGAACTATAAATTGTGGCCTACAAACTATCTGGCTTATGACTACCTGGAAAATACATCTGAATATTCTGATTATTACGATGATAATACAAAAGAACAATTAGAAAAACGATGTCAGGCAATCTACGAGATTATTGATGATGATAAAGATACCCTTAGGAAGTTGTTTTATCAAATGTATGCAAATCCTGTTTATAGCAAATTAAAAAAGTAAGGATTTCATTTTTTTTCGACTAATGGTCTTAAAATAGAATTTTGTCATGAGAAAAATATCTTTATTATTTTTTGTTATAATATTCCTTAGCTTAAAATCCTACTCTCAAGGTTGTAGTGATGCCGGAGCCTGCTCAGTTGAATCTCTCAACTTTAGTCTGTCAGAAGAAGAAACAACTAGCAATCTTCGTCTTAATCTGGAGCAAACAATTGGTCTTGGAGAAAAGTTTGTATTCATTTCACAAACTACGGCTGGTATTCAGTATAAAATTACAAAAAGCAGTAGTTTGGAACTACGGGTTCCTTTTATCTATGTTTATGGAAACCTTGGTCATTCTGCAGGAGTAGGCGATTTGCTTCTTTCTTTAAATCAGAGAATAGTAAAGGGTGATAACAGTTCATGGAATGCCATATTTGCAACTCGCCTCAAGACAAATGATGCTAACAAATCATATGATGGAAACCCATTGCCAATGGCTTATCAAACTAGTTTAGGTACTTATGATATTATTCTGGGTACATTCTATCAGTTAAAAACCTGGGACTTCTATTTTGCTTATCAACACTCTTTTGGTAATAACCAGAATTCATATTTACAACCCATAAATATTACAGAAGACAAAAAACTTTATTATGAGTCAAATTTGTTAAAACGAGGTGATGACCTGTATTTTAGAGGAAGACATCATTTTAAATTAAAAAATAATAACCATTTAACAGCAAATGCCCTTTTTGTTTACCGCTTACAGCAAGATGAAATATTTAAAAACGGTAAATATGTAGATTTAGCAGGTTCTGAAGGCTTGACAGTTAACCTTGCCCTTACCTATTCCAAAAACCTAAAGAAAAACCGAAAGCTGGAATATACATTGGCATTCCCTATAATAGACAAGGATTACAGATCTGACGGGCTTACCAGAAATATTGTTCTGGGGATCAGGATTATTAACCTATAAAAATTATTTTCTAATAACGTTAATATTTTGAAATAGTGCTTTTATGTAAGTTGCAAAATTTTAACTTTGCAACATTAATTCAAACTTTACAACGTACTTAAGTACTATATAAGTTGAAGGCTATATTAGTATTTTAAAATATACCAGATGATCATAATAAACAATAAGGATTTAGAACTGAATGATTACTACAGGGTTTTAATTGAAGGTGAGAGAATTGATATTTCTGAAGAAGTATTAAATAAGGTTGATCAATGTTTTGATTTTTTATGTGAATTTTCAGAAAATAAAGTTATTTATGGTGTTAATACGGGCTTAGGACCTATGGCTCAGTATCGCATTAATAAAGAAGATCAAATAAAATTACAGTATAATTTAATTAGAAGTCATGCAGCTGGACAGGGTGATGCATTAAAACCAATTTGTGTAAAAGCTGCAATGATATCCAGGTTAAAAAGCCTTTCTCTGGGCTATTCAGGAATTCACAGAAACACAATTATTTTACTAAAAGAATTGATAAATAGAAATATTTATCCATTTATTCCTGTTCATGGAGGTGTAGGGGCTAGCGGAGATTTAGTTCAGTTATCACATCTAGCACTAGTTTTAATTGGTGAAGGAAAAGTACTTTATAATAACGAATGGAAAAATACCGCTGAGGTGTTTGCAACTGAAGGCCTAAAGGCACTGAAAGTTCATTTGAGAGAAGGCCTTGGGTTAATCAATGGTACTTCAGTTATGTCAGGTATAGGAGTAGTTAATGCTATTTATGCTGAAAAGCTTTTAAACTGGTCCACTGCAATATCAGCAATGATAAATGAGTTAGTAGAGTCTTTTGATGATCATTTTTCTGATGAACTAAACTCAAAAAAGAAACATAAAGGTCAGCATAAAATAGCAATGGCAATGAGAAATGCTATTAGCGATTCAAAACTCATAAAAAAACGTGCTGATTCTTTATTTAATGGAAAAATAGAGGAAAAAATATTTAAACAAAAGATACAGGAATATTATTCTTTACGATGTGTGCCTCAAATATTAGGACCAATAGCAGAAACTATTGAGAATGCTGAAAAAGTGTTGGCAAACGAAATAAACTCTGTAAATGATAATCAGGTTACAGATGTTGATAGTAAGCATGTTTATCATGGTGGTAATTTTCATGGTGATTATGTTTCTTTCGAAATGGATAAACTGAAGATTGGTATTACTAAGTTATCTATGCTTGCTGAGCGCCAGTTAAATTTTCTATTAAATTCTAAGTTGAATGAAATATTACCACCTTTTGTAAACCTTGGAACATTAGGACTAAATCTGGGAATGCAGGGAACGCAATTTACAGCAACTTCAACTACGGCTGAAAATCAAACACTTTCAAATCCTGTTTATGTGCATAGCATATCTAATAATAATGATAATCAGGATATAGTTAGTATGGGAACTAACTCTGCTTTAATGGCAAAAAGAGTAATTGATAATACTTTTGAAATTTTGGCAATTGAGTTTCTCACAGTCATACAGGCTATTGACTATCTGAAAATTCAGGATAAAATGGCTTCAGGAACAAAAGAAATTTATGAACATCTGAGATTAATTGTTCCTGTTTTTAAAGAAGATACACCAAAATATGAGGAGATAAGTGCAATCAAAAACTATCTTCGTAATAACAATCCTAAAATTGTGAATTAATATGGATTATGCATTAGTTACAGGAGGATCAGGAGCAATAGGTAGTGCTATTTGCAAAGAACTTGCCAGCAAAAATATTACAGTTTTAGTGCATTATAATTCCAATAAGCAAAAGGCTGATAACGTTGTAAGTGATATTAATCAAAATGGAGGTAAGGCTGAATCTATTGGATTTGATGTTGCAGATAATGAAAATGTTAAGTTAGTACTAAATATTTGGAAAGAAAATCATCCGGAAGATAAAATTACCATTTTAGTTAATAATGCCGGTATAACAAAAGACAACTTAATGGTGTTTATGAGTGATACAGAATGGCGTAATGTTATAGATACTAATTTAAATGGCTTTTTCAATGTAACTTCTTCTTTACTGCAGCCTATGGTCCTTAACAAATGGGGTAGGATAATAAATATTGTTTCCCTTTCAGGGCAGAAAGGCTTGCCAGGCCAAACAAATTATTCTGCCTCCAAGGCTGGAATTGTAGCTGCTACAAAATCTTTAGCCCAGGAATTAGGGAAGAAGAAAATCACCGTAAATGCTATTTCACCTGGTTATATTCAGAGTGAAATGACTGAAGAATTAGACGAAAAAATTCTAAAAAAACTTATTCCTCTAAATAGATTTGGAAAGCCTGAAGAAGTTGCGAGTATTGTAGGTTTCTTAGTGTCTGATGGCGCAGCTTATATAACTGGTGAGTTAATAAGTGTAAACGGCGGACTTTATACATAATTTGATATTTTTGTTTTATGAGCCGAGTAGTAATAACAGGAATGGGAGTATATTCCACCATAGGTGAGAATATTGATGAGGTAAAGAATTCACTTTACCAGGGAAAGTCAGGTATTGTTTATGATGCAGAACGGGAAAATTATGGTTTTCGTTCGAAACTTACAGGTGCTATAAGACGCCCTGTGCTGAAAGGAATATTATCACGTAGAGAAAGAGTAGGCTTGCCAGAGCAAGGCGAATATGCATACATTGCTACCATGGAAGCGCTTAAGAATGCTCATATGGATCAGGAATATCTTGATAATAACATTGTTGGTATTTTATATGGAAATGATAGTTCTTCCACAGCAGTTATAGAAGCGGCTGAATTGATGAAAGAAAAGCGCAATACAATGCTTTTAGGCTCTGGCTCAATATTTCAATCCATGAACTCCACAGTTTCCATGAACCTGTCTGTAATCTTAAAACTTCGTGGTATAAACTTTACATTAAGTGGTGCTTGTGCAAGTGGCTCCCATGCCATTGGAATGGGGTATTTGCTAATAAAACAAGGTCTTCAGGATGCTATAATATGTGGAGGTGCACAGGAGATTAATGCACTTTCGATGGGTAGTTTCGATGCCCTTAGTGCTTTCTACAATAGAAATGAGGACCCTACAAAAGCATCACGTCCGTTCGACAGAGATAGGGATGGATTGATTCCATCAGGTGGTGGTGCAACTGTTGTAATTGAAAGTTATGAAAGTGCAAAAAAAAGAGGAGCCCCAATTATTGCAGAAGTTCTGGGATATGGATTCTCAAGTAATGGTGAGCATATATCAGTGCCAAATGTAGAAGGTCCGGTTAGATCATTAAAAATGGCCTTAGAGCAGGCTGGTTTAAAATCCAACGAAATAGATTATTTGAATGCTCATGCTACCTCCACGCCCATAGGAGATACAAATGAGGCCAAGGCTATATATGAGGTGTTTGGTAATAAAGTGCCTGTAAGTTCTACCAAATCAATGACAGGACATGAAATGTGGATGGGTGGAGCCAGTGAGATTATATATTCAATGTTAATGGCTCAAAATGATTTTGCAGCCCCAAATATAAATTTTGAAAATCCTGATGAATTTTCAGCAAAACTAAATATAGTTGCTAAAACCAGGGAAATGAAGATAAATACCTTCCTGTCAAATTCATTCGGGTTTGGAGGAACCAACTCTTCATTGATAGTTCGTAAGCTTTGAAATCAAGTGGTTTAAAGGAAGTGCGAATTTTTTTTAATTTTTTTTTAATCAAAGTATTGACAGTTAAAAAAAATGTTTATTTTTGCGCCTCCAAACTAAGGCACCG
>PKTD01000108.1 GCA_002869315.1 Marinilabiliales bacterium
TGCCATCCACATAATTCAATAATGGAAAATGCATATCCTCATTATAATACAATGAATCCAGTAGAACATTATTTTCATTTATTAAGAGTGCTACACCCTCTTCATTGCTAAAAGAGGGAAAAGACTCCATTTTGATAAAACCCATGGGATTAGAACTATAATACTGACTTTTTACCATCTGCGGTGAAGATGTCAGGCACATATAAGTGCCGGGCATAAACATCTCTGATTCGGTGGAAATGTCATAATAAGATGTGTCGGGAGGATTAGGCGGACTATTTCTCACAGATGCCAGTTGCAATTGCGAAAAGTCGAAAATTTTAAAGGAGTTATTGTATAATTCCACAAAATCCACTCCATCTCCCAGGGGATTGAAAAGTATTTCATTGATAACAATATCTCCGGGCTCAGAAATTTCTGCTATGCCAAAAGCTATGCTGGTATCTCTATGCATCTCCAGTCCTGAACAGTTTTGCAAGCCCTTCTTCAAAATCAGATAATAAACTTTTTGCTTTTCAAACTCATCTTCAAAAGTGAGTATCAATTTATCCGGCTTAAAGCCAGAAAAGTAAGTTGTAAAAGCGCTTGAAGTTTCACCTTGCAAACCATAATTTGATTTATCAGTGGCACTGAGTGAATCCATAGCCTGATTAAAATAAATTTGAATTTTATTATTATCAAGCATTTCCAGTTTAATGGGAGCAGGATAAAATATTATATGGGAGTTTACTGAATTCTGACTGCCCGGAGTGCCTCCATCCAAACTATTACTGGCGGTAAAGTTTTCTTTTGCCGAGCATATATTATTATGATTTATCATTTCCAGACTCCATCCGCCATACATCTTCTCCTCATCATTATACCAGTCGCCTTCATAGCTAATGCCATAAATCAAATCCCCCTCCCTGGAAATCAGTTTCAAATCCTGACCGCCATTGGGAAGTGAAAAACTGCTAAATCCATAAAATCTGCCGTATTCCGAAAATTCCTCTGCCACCTCTTCTTTGGCAACAATCAGATATCCATTGGCGTCTATTTCAATATTTTCAAAGGTTTTTTCAGAAGCCCCAATTTGTAAAACCCAATCCTGCAGATTAACTGCAAAGGGCAAGGAATTATAAATTTCAAGATATTCATATTCCGGCAAATTCACCACGGGAGAGGGGTCGGCCATAATTTCATTTATCAGCAAATCAAAGGGCTGAGCAAGGAAATACATAAAATCAAATTCCTGCTTTTGCATGCTATTTCCGCTAATATCTCTGATATTTTCCACGCTTAGCGAATTGGTTTCTCCACTTATAAAGTGAGAGTTGAAAATAAGTTTCACTTCCGTTTCTGACTCAGCATCCAATATTGCCGAAACAGGATGTTCATTCTCATTTATCAGTTTATAATTATTGGTATTCTCCACTGATGTAATCTCCAATACCTCATCGAAAACCAAATTTAAACTACTGTCGTTTAGCACATTAATACTCAGCAATTGCGGTGGTTCTTCATCAATATATATATCTCCACAATAGAAATTATCAAAATAAAATTTACTGCTATTGCTGGAAGTATACTTACAGGAAATTCCAAAATATGAAGAATTGGTAAATTTACTATCGCTGCCTTCTGCCTGAAACTTATAGTTTTCTCCTCCATTTTCATCGGCACAAATTTGCCATAAGCCATTTTCATCACGTATAACCTTAACCCCCAGTTCAAATGAAGATGAAATGATCCCTTCCTCTCCCCTGCAAATGCTTATACTTTCTCCGGCATCCTGCCTGAAAAGTTCCATGGCATCATCGCTACCCGATTCACCAAATTGCAGATAATAGGCATTTCCGGAATTTAAATAGTCTTCATCATCCGCAATAAGATACACTCTGGCATTATTATTTGCCGAAGGGCTAAAGGCAAGTTTTATCCAAAATCGCCATTCGCAATTTGTGGCTTTATTGCTGGCGGTAAATAATTTTACATCACCGGCATCGCTGTCGTTTAATTGTAAAATAAAATCCTCATTGATTTGAAATTTTTCGGTGTTTCCCATCCATGGCGGGTTAGAACTAAAGTTGCCATCAGAAAAATCATCAGTAAACTGTGCAAATACCAAAACAGGCATTAAGCAAATCAGGGTCATAAATTGCTTCATTTTTTTATAATTTTGCAGATTGAGTTATCAGGCAATAAATATAAACAAAATTTAAATGCTTATGAATTTAGTATTGGTAGGCGCCACCGGATTAGTAGGCAGAAAAATGATACAGCTTCTGGAAGAAAGAAATTTTCAAATCGATAATTTCTATGCAGTGGCTTCAGAACGTTCTGTTGGCAAGGAAGTTTTGTTTAGAGGCAAGCCTCATAAAATTATCAGTGTGGAGGAGTCGCTCACAAAATCCCCCCACATTGCCATTTTCTCTGCCGGAGGCAGCACATCAAAGCAGTGGGCTCCCAAATTTGCAGAAATCAACTGTTTTGTAATCGACAATTCTTCAGCATGGAGGATGGAAGCAGGAGTGCCGCTGGTAGTCCCCGAAATTAACGGAACAGCCATTGGCAAAACAGATTATATAATTGCCAATCCCAATTGCTCCACCATACAAATGGTGCTTGCTTTATCACCTTTACACAATAAATACAAGATAAAAAGGGTGGTGGTTTCTACCTATCAGTCGGTAACGGGAAGCGGTGCCAAAGGTATTAACCAACTAATGGCCGAGCGCAATAATGAAAGCCCCCAGGAAAAGGCTTATCCTCATCCCATCGATATGAATATCATTCCCCATGCAGGTGATTTTGTGGATGATAATTATACCACCGAGGAGGTGAAGCTGGTTAATGAAACCCAAAAAATTCTGGATGAAAATATTAAAGTAACGGCAACGGTGGTAAGGGTTCCCGTCGACGGTGGGCATTCGGAAGCCGTAAATCTGGAGTTTGAAAACGATTTTACCATCTTTGAAGTTACCCGCATACTGGGAGCCATGAGAGGCTTGGTGGTTTTTGACATCCCCGAAGCAAATATGTACCCTATGCCCTATCTTGCCAAGGATAAAGATGAGGTATTTGTGGGAAGAATAAGAAGGGATATGTCGCAGGAAAAGAGTCTGAATTTATGGATAGTCTCCGATAACCTGCGCAAGGGAGCGGCCACAAACGCCATACAAATAGCAGAGTATTTAGTAGTTAATAAGTTTATTACCAAATAATTAGAGTTTTGAAGATATACAATTGTATTAAGGATTTTAATGCTGTAAAAAATACCATAGTCACCATAGGCACCTTCGACGGTGTGCATCTTGGTCACAGGGCTATTTTCGATAAGATGAATTATGAGGCCTCCAAAATCGATGGAGAAACTGTGGTAATAACTTTTTATCCACATCCACGTATTGTTTTGGGACTCGACAGCAGCAGTCTGAAATTTATAAATACTCATGAGAAGAAGATCAACCGACTGGAAGAAGCCGGCATCGACCATCTTATAATTGTTAGTTTCACCAGGCAGTTTGCGGGCACTTCATCATCCGATTTTATCAAGGACTTGGTGGTTGACAAGATAAAACCTTCAAAACTAATCATCGGTTACGACCATCATTTTGGGAAAAACCGACGCGGCAGTTTCGATGAACTGGCAAAACTGGGCCGTGAATTCGGATTTTCAGTGGAGCAGGTGGACGAGCAGAAAATCAATGATATGCCCATAAGTTCCACTAAAATAAGATCACTGCTAAACGCAGGAAAAGTTAGTGTGGCAAATATGCTTTTGGGTTATGAATATTCCATCACCGGTAAAGTGGTGCCCGGCAATGCCATAGGACGTAAACTGGGATTCCCGACCGCAAATATTGAGATTGCCGATGAGTATAAATTAATCGCCGCCGTTGGTGTTTATGCCTGCCGTGTTTACTGGATGGGGAAATGCTATAAGGGTATGAGCAATATCGGCTACAGGCCTACCATCAACCATGGAGAACTCACCATAGAAGTACATATCATCGACTTCAACGAGCAGATATATGATCAGGAAATAACCATTTCCTTCGTCGACCGCATGCGCGACGAAAAGAAGTTCGAACACAAAGAAGCCCTCATCGAGCAACTGAAAATCGATAAGGTTAATGCGATGAAGGTGTTAGGTTAAATAGTCGAAGAGTCTGAATAGTCGCAGAGTCGAATGGTCGAAAAGTCGGGCTTCATAACTAAGATTTCTAAATAATTATCGACACAAAGGACCATTACAGTATCATCATAACCATAACCGACTATTTGATTATAAATAAAGTTGAAGAGTCTGAAAAGTCCAAAAGTCTAAAAGTCTTGTTTCATAGGAGCATTAATAATAGAACACGGATGACACGGATCCAATAGATTTACACGGATCTTATTAGTGTACACTTGACAAATCCGTCCCAAGGCCTCGGGATCTGTGTTCCTATCCACAATGCAAATTGTATAAAAAATCGCTCTGGTTGAAAAACTAAATGACCATTAGACTATTCAGACTCTTAGGCCTTTCGACTATTCGACTCTAATTCCAAACTTTATCTTAAATTTGCGGTTCGATAAAAAAAATCGAAGAATTATTCATTAGAAAGAAACAAAAAATAGAGAAAATATGAAGAAATTATTTAGTCTGATTACAGCCATAATGCTGTTTGCATTTATCGTTAACCAAAGCCAGGCATGTACCAATTACCTCATCACCAAAGGCGCAAGCACCGACGGATCTGTTATGATATCCTATGCTGCCGACGCACACGTTTTATACGGTGAACTATATCACTGGCCTGCCGCCAAATGGCCTGCAGGAACTATGATGGATGTGTATGAGTGGGATACAGGTAAATTTCTGGGACAAATTGAACAGGCCGCAGAAACTTACAATGTTGTGGGTAATATGAATGAACATCAGGTGGCCATTGGTGAGACTACCTATGGCGGACTTCCGGCTTTAGGAAAGCAGCCCGGAGCAATAGTAGACTATGGAAGTCTTATCTACATTGCCTTACAACGCTCAAAAACTGCTCGTGAAGCCGTTAAAATTATGACCCAATTGGTGGAAGAATATGGTTATGCCAGCAGTGGTGAGTCCTTTTCCATAGCCGATGAAAATGAGGTGTGGATAATGGAACTAATTGGTAAAGGTGAATTTGAAAAAGGTGCCGTATGGGTAGCCATGAAAATTCCTGATGGCTATGTAAGCGGTCATGCAAACCAGGCGCGTATTACCACTTTCCCTTTAGCAAACAATAAGAGTTCCATAACTTCCGAAAATATTGATATGATTTTCAACGAAGGTGTGGAAGTTGTTTATGCAAAGGATGTAATTTCTTTCGCAAAGGATAATGGTTTTTATAAGGGATCAGACAAAAAATTCAGTTTTTCTGATGTTTATGCTCCTGTTGATTTCGGTGGTGCGCGTTTTTGTGAAATCCGCGTATGGACAATGTTTAATGATGTTGCCGATGGTATGGATAAGTACTGGGATTATGTAAAAGGAGATATCACTCATAAAAAAGCCCATGTAAAAGACACTCCTATCACTCCTGATAACTATGCCAACAACAGAATGCCTTTATGGATTAAGCCAGAGAGCAAGGTTAGTGTACACGATATGATGATGTTTATGCGCGACCACCTTGAAGGTACCGAACTGGATATGAGCAAAGATTTTGGCGCAGGCCCTTATGGAGTGCCTTACCGCTGGCGTCCCCTTACATGGAAAGTTGACGGTGTAGCATATTGTAATGAGCGTGCCACAGCAACACAGCAAACAGGATTTTCATTTATCTCACAGAGCCGCTCATGGCTTCCTGATGGTGTAGGTGGTATTATCTGGTGGGGCGTCGACGATGCTTCAGGAACTGTTTATATGCCAATGTATTCAAGCATCACTGAGATTCCTCATAACTTTGCCGTTGGCAATGGTGCTATGATGGAATATTCTGAAACTTCTGGCTTCTGGATTTTCAATGAGGTACAGAATTATGCCTATACACGCTATAATCTTATTCACCCGGAAATTGCAAGAGAGCAAAAGAAACTGGAAATGGAATTCATCAAACTCACTCCTGCCATCGATGCCGGAGCCATGGCTCTTATCGAAAATGACAGGGATTACGCCATAGAATATCTTACAAACTATTCAAATTCAGCAGCTGAAAAAACTTTCAATACATGGAAAGAACTATATAAATATCTTTTCCTCAAGTATATGGATGGTAATATCAAGACTGCCGTTGAGGTTCCCGAAGGATATAAATTTCATGTTCCAAAATTGGAGCAGCCTGGCTATAGCCCTGAATTTTACAGAGAGATTGTAAAAGAAACCGGCGACAAGTTGAAGGTGAAGGGAAGTGCGCATTAAAGAGAGTCGAAGAGTCTCTTAATAGGAACACGGATGGCACGGATTAGACGAATAGTCACGGATATTTATATTAAAAAATCGGTGTAGATCTGTTTCATCAGTGTCATCTGTGTTCCTATCTTTTTCCCTAAATTTGTAAACAAAAACAATGAACAAATACATATCCCTTATTGCTTTTGCGCTAAGTTTGAGCATCGCTTTTCCCGTCTTTTCCTGCACCAACATACTCGTTAGCCGTGGTGCTTCGGCAGATAGTTCCACATTTCTGGTTTATACCAATGACGGCGAATGGCTGTATCACCTTGATCAGACAGCGGCTGCGGATCACGACATAAAAGATTCGCTGGTTTTTAAAAGTATTAGCGGCATAAAGTATAAAGTCCACCAGGTGCCACATACATACGCCATCATAAGTTTCCAGATGAATGAACACCAACTGGCAATAGGAGAAACTACCTTTTTGGGAAGAGAAGAGTTGTGGGACAAAGACCTTCCGCTGAAATATTGGGAGTTGATGCGTTTGGCCTTGCTGCGTGCCAAAACTGCCCGTGAAGCCATAGAAGTGATGACCTCCCTGGCCGAAACCTATGGCTATGGCAGCGAAGGAGAGAGTTTTTCCATAGCCGACCCCAATGAGGCCTGGCTGCTGGAGATGATAGGCA
>PKTD01000302.1 GCA_002869315.1 Marinilabiliales bacterium
AAAAAATAAAAAAACTTGAAATAGCAGAGGCTAAAATACAAGGTCAGGATGCTGAACGTGACAGATTAGGAATGGATTTGCATGATGGGGTTGTTGCCGATTTGAGCCTGCTAAAAATGAAAATTCAATCTTCATTTAAAGAAAATAGTGAATTTAACTCAATAAATCATATTCTTAAATCAATAATTCAGAATTTAAGAGGTTTGTCACATAGAATGCGACCTGCAAGCCTTGAAGAATTTGGACTGATTCCAAGCATACAAAACCTCACTCATACTATTAATCAGTCGGGCAGATTTAAAGTAGAATTCAATTGCGATTTTGATGAAAGATTTGCGCAAAATATTGAAGTAAGCATTTATTTTTTGATTTACGAACTCGTAAACAATGCCACTAAGTATTCGAAGGGTGATACAGTTGATATACAACTGTATAAAGATAAGGATGTTATAAATTTGTCAGTTGAAGATAATGGTGGTGGTTTTGCTCCCAATAATATTAAAAAAGGGCAGGGATTAAAAAATATAAACGAAAGGCTTTCTCAGTTAGGAGGAGAAATGATAATTGATTCCCATGATGATGCCACAGCTTTTATCATTAAAATACCTTTAAAAAATGATTAATCTTTTTATTGTAGATGACGAGCCTGTAATTGAAAATGGGTTACCTATTATCATCGAAAAAGAGGATGATAATTTTAATGTAATAGGAAAAGCCTAAAACGGAGAAGACGCGATTAATAAAATAGTTAAGTTAGATATAGATATCGTAATCCTGGATATGAAAATGCCAGAAATGGATGGGGTTGAGTGTCTCAAAATTCTTAAAAACACATATCCGGACATTAAAGTTGTCGCATTTACTGGCAATAGTTTACCACATGTTTTCAAGCAAATTACAGACCTTGGAATAGATGGTATAATTGAGAAAACCACTGATATTAAAGTGTTGTTAAGTAAGTTGAAAAGGATTTACAAATACAATATTAAAATTATAAGTACCGACTTACCTCGATTTTATGACTATGACCCAGATATGGAAGCCCCCAGGCTAACACGAATGGAAACTAAAGTATTAAGTTTGCTTGGTCAAGGTTATTTACGAAAGGAAGTTGCCGATAAATTAAATAAATCGAAAGATGCTATAGATGCTCATGTTAAGAATATGCATAAAAAGTATAAATCGGGACAATTGCATAAAATTATTGAAAATGCTAAAAAAGCGAGATATATTTAATGGTTTCCTTTAGTTTTTACTAGTGTATGCACTACCTTTTTTAACCCTTGACAATAACTCAGAATAAATATACTTTTACGAAATAATTATTAAAATAGCACATGACTAGTTTATTTATTATAGATGATCACCCTACATTTATTGAGGGAGTAAAGAGTTTATTTTCAGTTGGTAATCCAGAGAAGATTAAAGTTGGAGGAACAGCAAATAGTATTTCTGAGGCAAGAAAAAAACTTAGGCGATCCAGAGCTCAAATAGTATTGCTAGATTTGACAATGCCTCATTAATCCGGTGTGGATTTATGTTTGGAAATTAAGACTCATTATCCTGAAAAAAAAGTAGTAGTTGTAACAGGTGAACTTGATCCGGTATTATTATATAATGCATGGAATAATGAGGCTGATGCTATTTTATCAAAGTACTTCGAAAGAGATGAGTTAATAGCTACTATAGAATCTGTTTTGGAGGGCGACCGCGTAAAAGGTAATAAAGTGCCAGATTTTAACTTGGTAGGAGAATTAGACATGAAATATAATAAATCCAAGTTAACCAGAACTGAACAAAAAGTTTTAAACCTTTTAGCACAGGGACATAGGCGTAAAGATGTTGGCCGTATATTGGATAGCACTACTGCTGCAATTAATTTTCATTGTTCTAGCTTGTTTCGTAAATTTGATGTAAGTAGCGTTACTCAATTGGTAATAAAGGCAAAACAAGAGAAACTCGTGGTTTGATTTATTTATGGATTTTGTATACGATATTTAATTTTATTCATTTAAAGTGAAAATTATTATAGTGGTTAATAGAAAAAATAAAAGCCTCGTAATCGCATGATTACGAGGCTTTTATTAAGTGTGATCCTGAAGGGATTCGAACCCCTAACCTCCTGATCCGTAGTCAGGTGCACTATCCAATTATGCTACAGGACCAAAATTGAGTGTGCAAAAATACAATTTATTTTTATTATACAATTCTTTTAATACAATTTAATTGTGTTTCAAAAGAAGTAAGTTTTCTATTATTCGTAACGCAATGCTTTGGATGGTGAAATCCTTGTTATATAGTAACTTGGGCCAATCAGAATTAGAATGCTGATCAGAAATGTGCCCAGATTAAGATAAATATAATGGCTTAGATATAGGTCTACAGGAACATAATTTACATAATAGGATTCTCCTGATAGTTTAATGATATGAAAGTAATACTGTACAAAATAAAGCAGTAAACCTGAAATATTACCCCATAGCATTCCTTTTCCAATAATATTGGCGGCTTTATATAAAAATATCTTTCGAATTTGCATATTGGTTGTTCCCATGGATTTTAATGTCCCTATCATTACTGTTCTTTCCATAATTATGATAAACAATGTGGAAACCATTGTTATACCTGCAACTAATACCATTAATACCAATACAACTGCCACATTGGTGTCAAGTAAATCAAGCCAATTGAATATTTGTGGATATTCTTGTTTAATACTAATCACCTGCAAATTATATGGAATTGCCTTATATAATTCTAATTGTGTATCTTCAATCAAGTCGGGGTTCTTACAAAAAAGTTCTATGGTACCTATCTGGCTTTCATTCCATCCATTTAATTTTTGAATATGCCTTAAATCTCCAATAATGTACCTGGAATCAAACTCATCAAGGCTGGTCTCGTAAATTCCTGAAATTTTAAATTTTCTCCCACGAGGATTTGAATTTTCGCCACTTATAAACCAAATCCTCAAATCATCACCAATTTTAAGATCTAGTTTTCTTGAGATATATGATGAGATTAGCACACTGTCATTCTTCTCCTTTAGGTCGGGAATGTAACCTTCGATAAGGCTTTCTTGCAAAAAAACTGGATTATAATCATGCCCTAAACCTTTAAATACTACTCCCTGTATTTGATTTTCTGTTTTTAAAACGCCTGCCTTTTTTGCTGTAAGATTTAAATGATCAATATTATCACTGGCTTTTAATTTTGAAATTAATTCACTGTCAACGGTAATTGCTTGTTCTTCAAGAGACTGGTTATTATCGAAAGGAACAACCTTTAGTTGGCTTGAAAATCCGGTTACCTTTGAACTTATGGTATTTTTAAAGCCCATTACAATGGCTATGGAAATAAGCATAACCGCTAAGCCTAAACTTATACTTAGTATTGACACACGAATAACAGGTCCGGAAAATACTTCATTTCCTTTTTGTGATATTCTTTTTGCTATGAAATACTCTAAATTCAATATATTTGAAAATTATAAAAAGGCGAAATTACTAAAACATGTTTATTAAAAATAATTTGGCCCTATTATCATTAAAATTATGCTGAACAAAAAACTATTATTCTTTTTTATTGTGTTTTTCAATCTCTCGATGATTGTAGGTCAAAGGCCAAATTTAGTAGATTATAGCCTTATTACAACTGGTGCTCAGCAGTTTGATGAGTATAAAAAAATAATAGAGGATAAAAATGTAGGTGTTGTAGCAAATAAGGCCTCAGTAGTAAAGGATAAGCACTTAGTTGATTTATTAATGGCTAATGGAATTAGCATAGCAAAAGTATTTAGTCCTGAACACGGTTTTAGAGGTGATAAAGATGCAGGGGAACATATAGATAGTAAAATTGATAAATTAACAGGCTTGCAAATAGTTTCCTTATATGGGAATCACAAAAAACCAACAAAAGCAGATTTAGAAAATATTGATGTAGTTATCTTTGACCTTCAGGATGTTGGGGTTAGGTTTTACACTTATATATCTACGCTGACTTATGTAATGGAGGCTTGTGCAGAGAATAATATAAAATTGGTTGTACTTGACAGGCCAAATCCTAATGGTTTTTATGTGGATGGTCCTGTTTTAGAAATGAGAAATAAATCATTTGTGGGCATGCACCCTGTTCCAATTGTATATGGAATGACCATTGGTGAGTATGCAAAAATGATAAATGGACAGTCATGGCTTGAAGGGGGTATTAAATGCGATTTAACCGTTATACAATTAAAGAATTACAAAAGAAATATGATAGTTAAGTTGCCAATAAAACCATCGCCCAATCTTCCAAATTGGGAGTCAGTTTATCTGTACCCCTTTTTGTGCTTGTTTGAAGGTACGATAGTTAGTGTTGGCCGTGGTACAGACTTTCCGTTTCAGGTTTATGGTCATCCCAAATTGATGTATGGTAGTTTTGTGTTTACTCCTCAGCCCAATGCAGGATCATCAAAACCTAAGTTAATGGGAGAGAATTGCTATGGTCAAAATCTAAAGGGATATGCACATAACTATAAGAAAAATGGAGATAAGATAGACTTGCTTTTTTTAATTGAAGCTTATAATACTCTAACTAATGACAGCACTGAATTTTTCAATAATTACTTTGTTAAATTGGCTGGAACTGATAAACTTGAAGAGCAAATTAAAATGGGCTGGACTGAAGAAAAGATAAAGGGCTCATGGAAACCTGACTTGGAAAAATTTATGGACATAAGAAAAAAATATTTAATGTATAACTAATATGTTTGAACTCTGGAGTATTGATGCAATATGGATAAGCGTTGCCTTCCTTTTTGGAATACTGGCCAAGCGTATAAAATTGCCGCCTCTTTTGGGATATCTTGCAGGAGGTTTTGTATTGAACTATTTAGGTATCACCCAGGGAGGCGTTGCATTACATATGGTTGCCGATTTGGGTATAATGCTATTGCTTTTTACTATAGGGCTAAAACTAGATATTAAGTCCTTGATGTCAAAAGATGTATGGCTTTCGACAGGTATTCATATGGTACTTAGTGTCTTGGCATTTAGTTCATTGGTGTTTTTTATTTCTTATCTAGGAATTCAAAACCTATCAGATATAAGCCTTAAAAGTAGTTTATTAATTGGTTTTGCCCTCAGTTTTTCAAGTACAGTTTTTGCGGTAAAAGTACTTGAAGATAGGGGAGAGATGACTTCTTTTCATGGTAATTTATCCATAGCCATATTAATTGTACAGGATATAATTGCCGTAATTTTCCTTACTGTTTCAAAAGGGGAACTTCCTAATATCTGGGCTCTTGGGTTACCTGTATATTTGTTTGTTATTCGTTATGTTTTAATATGGTTTTTAAAATTTCTGGATCAGAGTGAACTTCTAACCTTATTTGGATTTTTGGCAGCTTTTGTGGCTGGTGCATTTGTATTTGAGTATGCTGGAATAAAACCTGATTTAGGTGCACTAATAGTAGGAATGCTTATTGGAACCGACTCCCGGTCTAAAGAATTAAGCAAACATATGCTCGGCTTTAAAGACTTTTTCCTAATAGCTTTCTTTCTAAATATAGGCCTCTCAGGATTGCCTAGCATAAATTTACTTTTAGTGGCACTGGTATTTGTATTATTTATACCACTAAAGGCAGCTTTGTTTATGGTAATTTTAACCCGATTAAACCTCAGAGCAAGAACTGCTTGGCATTCAGGTTTAAGTTTGTCTAATTTTAGCGAATTTGGTCTGATAGTAGGAGTAATAGGAGTGAAGATGGGGCTTATTAGTGATCAATGGTTAGTTGTTTTAGCATTGGCTATGTCTTTCTCTTTCTTGCTAATTTCACCGTTTAATGTAAAAGCACACTCACTTTTTGAGAAGTTTTCTCCATGGTTGATGAAGTTAAATACCAAGAAGAAGCACCCTGACGATCAGCCTTTAGATCTTGGAGATGCCCAGGTTATTATTTGTGGAATGGGTCATGTAGGACGAGCTGCATACCATCAGTTAACGAAAGATTATCCTGATAGAGTTATTGGTATTGATTATAATCGATCTGTGGTTGATAATTTGACTAGTTCAAATAAAAATATTATGTGGGGTGATTCAACGGATTTTAATTTCTGGCGAAACGCAAATATGCCTGATGTAGAGTTTGTTCTTGTTACCATGAATGATCATGCTTCAAACTATAATACTGCAAATGCGCTTAAAAACTGTTCCAATAGAAATATTAAAATCGCTGCACCCGGTTATACTTCAAATGAGCATAATAACTTAAAGGAGGCAGGGGTCGATTATGTATATAATTATTACAGTCGTGCTGGAACAGAATTTGCCGCTAGTTTTTTGAAATTTATTGGTGAAAGAAATAAGTCACAACAGCATAAAACCCAGATACCGGAGAGTTTCACGGATTAATTATTCAACAACAAGTGATTTTACTTTCATTTCTTTTCCGCTCAATACGTTAATGAAGTATCCATTGCATTTAGGGCACTGATCGAATGCTGATTGTATATTAAATTCATGATGGCAATCTTTACATTTACCAATTGCCTGAATCTTATTTATTACAATCTTTGCCTTTTGGAGCATGGTGTCTTTTGTGGCCGATTCCATTGCAAAGTCAAGTGCATGGAATTCAATGCCTGCCATAGTGCCAATATCTAAAACTAATTCGCTAACCCTACTGGATTTTGCTTTTTTGGCTTCATTTTCAGCAATTTCGATTATACTTAATGCTATAGAGAACTCGTGCATTTATATAAATTTCTTTCAAAAGAAATTACTATTTCCTTCCGGGATAAACTTTTAGCGCTTCTTCCAACACTTTAACTGAACTCTTTAAGTCTTCAACTTTAAGTACATAACTTATCCTAACTTCATCTTTTCCTCTTCCTGAACTAGAGTAGAAACCTGTTGCAGGTGCCAACATTACAGTTTCATTGTTGAAGTTATATTCTTCTAACAACCACTTACAGAATTTATCTGAATCGTCAATAGGAAGTTGTGCCACTACATA
>PKTD01000192.1 GCA_002869315.1 Marinilabiliales bacterium
TAATCTTTTGCCTTTGACGATTCTATGGAGATTATTGTTTTCTCAAGTTTTGCTTCACTCATCTGACTGGCGATAGTTCGCTTCCAGATAAGATTATAAAGGCGCTGTTCGTCATTAGCTCCGTCAACAGTATCATTATTAAAATATGTTGGACGTATGGCTTCGTGAGCCTCCTGAGCACCTTTTGTTTTAGTACTGAAATTTCTTGGTTTCGAATAATCTTCACCAAACTTATTTATGATCTCCTGCTTAGCCATGGCAAGAGCAGTCTTGGATAAGTTCACAGAGTCGGTTCTCATATAAGTGATTTTTCCCGATTCGTATAAACGCTGTGCTACTCTCATAGTATTTGCCACTGAAAAGCCTAACTTTCTGGAAGCTTCCTGCTGAAGGGTTGAGGTTGTGAAAGGTGGTGCCGGCGACTTCTTTCCAGGTTTGGTTTCAACATTAGCAACCTTATAATCTGCTAAAATATGCTCCTCTAAAAACTTCTGTGTTTCTTCTTTGGTATTAAACCTTATCGGATAATCAGCATAAAAAGTTTTGCTGTCGCCAGCAACTGTAAACTCTCCTCTGATCCTGAAATTTGATGTGCTTTTAAAGTTTTCTATCTCCTTTTCTCTTTCAACAATAAGGCGGACAGCCACTGACTGTACACGTCCTGCAGAAAGGCCTGGTTTTACCTTACGCCATAAAAGTGGCGAAAGTTCATAGCCCACTAATCGGTCAAGTACGCGACGTGCCTGCTGGGCAGAAACCAGGTTGCGATCTATCTTCCTCGGATTTTCAATTGCATTCGTTATGGCCGACTTTGTAATCTCATGAAAAACAATGCGCTTGGTTTTATCATCATCAAGTTTTAAAGCATTATATAAATGCCAGGATATAGCCTCTCCCTCACGGTCCTCATCAGATGCTAACCACACAGTTTCAGCCGACTTAGCTAACTTTTTTAATTCGGCAATTACTTTCTTTTTGTCAGGGCTAACTTCATAATCAGGTTCAAAATCGTTCTCAATATCAACGCTGATTTTTGTTTTGTTTAAGTCCATTACATGACCAAAACTGGATTTCACAGTAAAATCTTTTCCTAAAAATCCTTCTATAGTTTTAGCTTTTGCGGGGGACTCAACAATTACCAGGTTCTTCGTCATAAAATCTATTATTTCGTAAAATTAGTGTTTTAAAAAACGCTGCAAAAGTAATACAATCTTAAAACTTGCCATGTTTAGCGCATTTTTTTTGACTAATTAACATTTTAATGATGGTAAAATAAGGCCTAAAAACTAAAAATAATCACTGATAAATGTCTTCATTTCCGGCTTTCTCATCTCCATATCTTTCAGTAACTCTATTTGTACACGAGTTCGAATAAGGTTGTGATTCGGCTTAGTTGTTTTAAAATAAACATCTCCATTTAAGTAGTCTGTCAGAAATCGTATACCTATAATATAAGTCATTAGAATAGGTGCTATATGAAGATTTTGTTTTTCACTTTCAGTGAGAATGGATTTAGTTTCCTTTAGAAAGGCTTCGGTAAAATGGCAATAATTATCCCATTGTAATTTAACCTTTTCCAAATTATCTTCATCTTCGATGGATGTATTTGCAATGGTTCGCAAGGCATCTCCATAGTCATAAAGTATACTGCCGGGACCCACAGTGTCAAGATCTATAACCGCTTTTGCCTTGCTGTCTTCAAAAAGAATATTATTTATCTTGGTGTCGTTATGCACTATTCTCGGAGGAATCTTTCCGGAAATTATGTCCTTTTCCAATAACAATAAAGAATTTTTCCTTTGGAGATAAAAATCTATTTCCGATTTTATATTTTCTTTTTTCCCTACAATATTTTTAGCAATTGCATCTTCAAATTGACCAAGACGAAATGAAAAATTATGAAAATTACAAATGGTTTCTTCAAACAATCTTACATCAATATTATGTAGCGACTTGATAAACCAACCGTATGCTTCTCCTGCTTCATAGGCCTGTGTTGGATACTCTGCTTTCTCAATGGAATATGAATTTTCAATGAAGTTGGTCACCCTCCAAAAACCATAGTTTTCATCTGAATAATAGTTTTTACCTTCTCTGGTTTTTACAATTTCTGGTATTATATATTTTTGATTTACTGCATCTTCCAAGTGGTCTTGCAATAATAAATGATTATGAATTACTAAGTCAGGCTTTGTAAAAACGGAGGTATTAATCCTTTGAAATATATAGCTTGCCCATGAGGTTTCTACTTTATAAGTATTATGTATATGCCCATTTCCGAAAGCATTAATTGATTCTACTTCCGTCGGTTTAAAATACTCGTTTATTACTTTTTCCGGAATCATAATTAATTCTAGTACTATTAACTTCTAACTCCTAATTTACCAAACTGTTTAAAGAGTATTATGGTAGACAAAATGGCTACTATAAGGAATATGGAGCCCATGAGGAAGTCTTTATATACGAAACTGCCTATGGCAAATAAAGAAGAATAAATAGAAATACTGCCAAGAAAAACACTTAAAAGTTGAATTGGCATTTCCCAAGCAGCACCAGTTTCTTTATCATCATCAATTTCACCTCTTTCAACGGCCAGTCGTGCAACTTTTTTCCATCCTGGTCCACCCGGACGTGTGATTTTATAAAACCTTATTAAAACATCCATATTTTCAGGTTTTGTTAAAAGAGTAGTTGATAACCAAACTACTGTTGTCATTCCAATGGCAATTAAGAGTTTTATGGTAAATTCATCCAGAATTTCACTATGAAAAGTTCCTTCCGGAAGAAAAACCAATACCAAAGCAGCAATGGTAGCAAATATCATGGAAACTATTTCCGTCATGGCATTAATACGCCACCAGAACCATCTTAAAAGATAAATTGCACCAGTTCCTGCTCCCGATAAAATTAATATGTTGAAAGCCTGGGTAGCATTGTTTAAAAAGAAAAGCGCCACCAATCCGGCGAGAGCCATCAAAACTACGGTCATGATGCGTGCCATCATAACAAGGTGCTTTTCAGTGGACTTTGGATTTACAAAACGCTTATAAAAATCATTAACTACGTATGAAGAGCCCCAGTTAAGGTGGGTTCCTATGGTAGACATATAAGCTGCAAAAATTGAGGCTACCACAAGTCCTATCCATCCCGCACCCAGTTTGGTCATCATCACCGGATATGCAATATCATCCTTAAGATATGTATCTGTAATTTGTGGAAATTCCGCTTTAATGCTTGCAAGATCAGGGTATATTATCAATGATCCCAAAGCCACAATTATCCATGGCCATGGACGTATGGCATAATGCATAAAATTAAAAAGCAGTGTTGCTCCGATGGCATTTTTTTCATCTTTTGCAGCCAACATACGTTGTGCTATATATCCTCCGCCACCGGGCTCTGCTCCCGGATACCATACGGCCCACCACTGAACAGCAATGGGTATTACCAATAAAGGAATATAAAATGAAGGATTTGAAAAGTCGGGGACAAAACTTAATTTATCGGCTATAGCCGGATTATTTATAAGGGCATCAAGGCTCCCTATCTCAGGTTGGTTTACAGTTACAATTGCAACTAAAATGGCTCCGAAGAGGGCTATACTATATTGGAAAAAGTCGGCCCAGATAACACCTTTCAATCCGCCTAAAACAGAGTAAATTACCACGCCTACCGATCCGTAAACAACACTTTCCCAGGGTTCCAGGCCAAGCATAACAGCACCTATTTTTATGGCTGCCAGAGTTACAGAACCCATTATCAAAACATTGAAAAAGAAGCCCAGATAAATTGAGCGAAAACCTCTTAAAAATGAGGCTGCTTTTCCTGAATATCTAACTTCATAGAATTCTAAATCGGTAAGCACATTGGAACGTCGCCACAGTTTTGCATATATAAAAACTGTAATCATTCCTGTGATAAGAAATGCCCACCATGCCCAGTTTTTGGAAACTCCCGACTCACGTACAAATCCAGTTACCAGATTGGGAGTGTCGGCAGAAAATGTACAAGCCACCATGGAAATACCCAGCAACCACCATGGCATTCCACGACCACCAAGAAAAAATTCGGTGGTATTTTTTCCCGCCGAACGGGAAGCAATTAGTCCAATAACAACTACTACTAGGAAAAACGACGCTATAATGGCGTAATCTAATGTGGAAAGAAATTGCATAAAGAAATATTTATTACGCAAATATATTTTATCTACGCGAATAAATACAGCAAAACAAAATTACTTTTTTATGTTGAGCATTAACTCATCCAGTTGTGCATCAGAAATCTCTGATGGTGAGTCTATCATTACATCACGTCCTGAATTATTTTTTGGAAATGCTATATAATCTCTAATGGAATCGGAACCACCAAACAGGGCTACCAATCTGTCGAAACCTAAAGCAATACCACCATGTGGAGGTGCTCCGTATTCAAAGGCGTTCATCAGGAAGCCGAATTGCTCCTGCGCCTCTTCATCAGTAAAGCCCAAATGTTTGAACATCAATTTCTGAAGATCACGATCGTGGATACGTATGGAACCACCACCTATTTCAACTCCGTTTATTACAAGATCATAGGCATTGGCACGTACCTCTGCAGGTTTCTCATCAAGTAAGTTTATGTCATCTGCTTTTGGAGATGTAAAAGGATGATGCATGGCGTGGAAACGCTTTGTGTCTTCATCCCATTCCAAAAGAGGAAAGTCAACTACCCATAAAGGAGCAAAAACATCCGTTTTACGTAAGTCTAATTGATTACCCATTTCAAGGCGTAATTCGTTAAGTTGCTTTCTTACCGTATTTTTGTCGCCAGATAGTATTAGCATTAAGTCGCCAGGCTTAGAATCAAATTTCTCTGCCCATGTTTTCAGGTCTTCCTGAGAATAGAACTTATCAACCGACGATTTAAAACTACCATCATCATTAGCTGACTGTTCGTCAGACAGGTATTTTACATAAACCATACCCTTCGCTCCTATTTGTGGTTTGCGAACAAAGTCGGTTAGTTTATCCAGTTGCTTACGGCTGTAATTTGCACAGCCTTCAGCATTTATACCAACTACCAATTCTGCAGAATCAAAAATGGCAAATCCTTTGTTTTGGGCTACATCATTCAGTTCTACAAATTTCATCCCGAAACGGATATCAGGCTTGTCGCTACCATA
Source organism: Marinilabiliales bacterium (assembly GCA_002869315.1). Taxonomy (GTDB): domain Bacteria; phylum Bacteroidota; class Bacteroidia; order Bacteroidales; family F082; genus BM524. The sequence goes on from PKTD01000192.1 coordinate 5,162, forward strand.
GTATTTCATGGCATCGGCATATTCCATAATTGGCAGTTTGGGTATATCTATATTTTTTACTGTTTTGAAAAGATATCTTACTAATCCTTCAAAGGTGTTTAAAATATCATCCTGCTCTACAAAGGCCATTTCGCAATCTATCTGAGTAAACTCAGGCTGACGGTCGGCACGTAAATCTTCATCGCGGAAACATTTTACTAACTGATAGTAACGGTCATATCCTGCAACCATTAGCAATTGTTTGAATGTTTGTGGCGACTGTGGAAGAGCATAAAACTGCCCTTCATTCATGCGTGATGGCACAACAAAGTCGCGCGCTCCCTCAGGAGTAGATTTTATAAGATAAGGAGTTTCTATTTCAAAAAACTTCTCATTATCAAGATATTTTCTGGTTTCTATGGAAAGACGGTTTCTCAACTCAAGATTTCTTCTCAATGGTTGACGTCTCAGGTCGAGATAACGATATTTCATCCTCAGTTCATCACCACCATCTGTATTATCTTCCAAAGTAAAAGGAGGAGTTTTACTGCTGTTTAGAATTTCAATACTGCTTAAATCTATTTCAATTTCTCCGGTAGGGATATTGGGATTTTTCGATGACCTTTCTATCACATTACCTTTTACCTTAATAACAAACTCACGTCCTAAACCACGACTTGCTTTAACAACATCATCATTTGTTCTGCCCTCTTCTATCAATAATTGGGTAATTCCATATCTGTCGCGTAAATCAATCCAAATTAATCCGCCTTTATCCCGTATCCGTTGTACCCATCCGCTGAGCGTTACCTCTTGTCCAGCATTATCCAGTCTTAATTCGCCGCAAGTATGTGTTCTATGCATTTTATACTTATTAAATGTTTCTAAATTAAACGATTCCCTTATGGAAAATCAGTCGGCAAAATTAACAAAAAGACGGCAATAATACTTTTTGAATTTTTATTTGTTTTTGAGGGTGAATTCCTATGGTGAAATTTGTTTTTTAATCCCATAAATACCTTAAGTCGTAATCTACATTATGATCCTCCAAAGTTTTAATGAGTTCTTTGTCATACCCCTGTTTTAAGTGATGCGGTTTCTGATTTGCAATGTAGCGGTAAACAATCTTTTCCACAGAAGGGCTTACCGAAAAAGTAGCATATCCGCCTTGCCAGCGAAAAGTACGGTATTCATAGCCTTTGGTCTTTATCCATTTGCTGCTTTTTCTTTTTATATTCTCAACATATTTGGCAATTGATACCGTTCTTGGCAAAGTAGAAAGTATGTGTATATGATCAGGCATTCCGTTTATAATAAATGGAATACCACCCATCCCGACAATTATTTTTCCCATATAGGCATAGAGCTCCCTCTCGATTTGAGGTTTAATCATGGGTTTACGATATTTTGTAGCAAATACAGTGTGTAAAGTGATGCATGATAGTGATTGTGGCATAATAGATTAATTTAGGATTTTGGAATTCAAAAATAGGGTTTTTTTGGAAACGCGCAGGACGTTGTCCTGCGGAAGAATACTATTGCCCTTCAGGCAATAATGATGCTGTCTGAGTTTGTGACTTTGTTATAAATCAATTAAAAAATTGAGATGTCTAATAAAAAGAAAATGTACGTTGTCCTGCGGAAGAATACTATTGCCCTTCAGGCAATAATTATGCTCTCTAAACTTGTGGCTTTATTATAAATCAATTAAAAAATTGAGATGTCTATTAAAAAGAAATTGTACGTTGTCCTGCGGAAGAATACTATTGCCCTTCAGGCAATAATGATGCTGTCTGAGTTTGTGACTTTGTTATAAATCAATTAAAAAATA
>PKTD01000295.1 GCA_002869315.1 Marinilabiliales bacterium
AAGATATAGATCCCGGGTTATCCTTATCATTGAAAAACCAAATCATTTGATCAGCATCAGGTATATATTTAAATACACCGCTACCTCCTGAGAACCATATGTGTCCATTATAGTCTTCATAAATATCCCATGTAGAATTTTTGAAGAATTTTTGAAACTTTTCAGTTTCTCTATCTAACAGGTAAATACCATCCAGAGCACTAATCCAAAAATTTCCTTTACTATCTTCAAAGAAACTTGCCACATCATTCTCACGTTTTTTAGTATAATCTGATGCGTTGGAATATATATATTTAAGTTCATTATCCCCTTTTTTTAAATATCCGGGATCAAGTCCTCTGCCTCCTATCCATAATGTAGAATCGTGATCATAATACATAGGATGGTATCGATAATAGGGTTGGTTAGTTGCATCATGTTTAAAATACCTCTCAACTAATTGAGTCTTTAAATTATAGTATAATAAGGCACCTTCCAGGATTTCTATCCACAAACCTTTATTGCCATCATACAATATTTGACGTATATAAGGTTTTTCGGGCACTAATTCATTTCCTTTTAAAGCAATTTGTTGAAACTTATTATTGTTGGCAATATATTTACAAATACCCTTACTTGTTCCAAAGTATAGAGAACCCTCTGAATCAACTTCTACACAAAAAATTTCATTTGAATTAGGGCTAAGAGTATCTCCCTCAATATTTTGATATACTGTAAATTCGCTACCATTATAACTATTAATGCCATCCATTGTACAAATCCACATCAAACCATTATTATCCTGAATAATGTCATTCACTATATCATTACTAAGTCCATCTGATATGTTCAGGTTTATAAATTTTGTTTGTACATCCTTTACAACAGCCTTATCATATAATAATTTTCTTTGGGCACTAATTTCAATTACTCTAGTAAAAAGAAATATTACTAATAATATGTATTGTAAAGCCCTCATTAATAAGTTTTTGAGACTACATTAAGAATTAGGGCTAATTTCTCGTCTGTTGAAAGGTGACCATCAATCCAATGTATATGAACACCTTTTTTTTCCATCCTTCTATACCAAGTCATCTGTCTTTTTGCAAACTGGTGTATTGCGGTATTTAATTGATCGAACATCTCAGCAAATGTTAATTTTCCCAAAACATGCAGAGTAAGGTATTTATATTCAAGACCATAGAATATTAACTCATCTTTTTTTATCCCCTGATTAAGAAGGTTTTCTATTTCATCCAGCATACCATTGTCAAGCCTCGATTGAAGCCTGTCGGTAATTCGCTCGCGTATAGTCTGCCTATCGAATAAAACACCAAAATTTACACTTTTTATACTTTTTAAAAAACTTAGTTTTTGAGTATTATCTTCCTTTGCATTGGCTATTTCCAGAGCTCTAATTATTCTTTCCCTGCTACTTGTATCACTTGTATTATGCAAAGGAACTCTTTCCTTCAGTAGATTAATTAAATCATCATCACTTTTACCATCCAGTGAGTTTCTGAATTCGTAGTTAATATTGGCTTTTGTCATCTCATAAGACCTTATAATACTATCCAGATACATGCCGCTACCACCACATAGTATTGGAATATTATCATTCTTTTCTATCAGTTTAAAAGCATCTATAAAATCATTTTGAAACTCATAAACATTGTATTCGTAACCAGGTTCTTTAATATCTATAAGATGATATGGTATTTTTATGCTGCCAACTGTATAATCCTCCAAATCTTTTCCCGTACCTATATCCATTCCTTTATAAACTTGTCGTGAATCAGCACTTATAATTTCACCTTTAATTAAGGCAGCCAAATTAGCAGCAAGAGTAGTTTTCCCGCTTGCTGTAGGACCTAGAATGCATATTAATCGGTTCATGTTTGCAAGATAATAGAAATATTAATTAAATAATTAGGATTTGTATTGATTATTTATGAATTGAATTGTCCTTTTCTCAAATACATTTCTGTTTCGTAAAGAAAATTTCGAATAATATCTAAATCACTAATTGAACTTAATTCAAAACTAAAATCAGTTAATGCATCTATTATTTTCTCATTCAACTGATCTTTATGAAACCTAAACAAATATTCTTTCAAAACTAATGAGTCATGAGTTGGCTGCTCTAAATGCGATTGCTTTAAAAACTGCAACACCCTAAGAGCATCAACTTTATTTATGCACGATTTCTCAAAGTTAACTACATCCTTATAGTTTTTTCTTAATGGCTCCCATAATTCTTCTGTGTTAAATTGACTTTTCAGAAAGGAGTCCATATCTGTTTCTATTTCATTGTAAAACAGTTTTTCAAATTTTTCAAAAGTGTTTTTTACTTCATCAAATAAGTTGTAATTATATAGAGGATATGAATTCCAGTTACCTTTACTACCCTTTATTAATGCCGGGCCGGTTCCAAAATCAACTCTACTTGATAATCTGGATGATGGATAGGCAGTAGTATCTATCCAGTTAGAAATTTGTCCTGTTTTTAATAATTTCTGAATAAAGTAAAAGTCTTCGCCACTTTTTACAGGTGTTAAGCCTCCTACTTTTCGATAGGCCCACACTGGAAAAGCCATTGCTGAACCAACAGCAGTAAATGCCCAGGGGTTATTTATGCGAAACATATTAATTAAATAGTATCGCATATATATTTCATAATGAAGAATTAATCTCTCATTACCATGATCCAGTTTATGATAGTAAGGGATTGAAAGCCCCAAACAGGAATTATCTTTAAAAAAGAGTTCAATTTTTTTAAGGTAATTCTTAGGATAAAAAGTATCTGCATCGATGCTTACAATAATGTCCTCCTCCTTGGCAAAGGAACTTATAGTATCCATCAATAATTTACGAGCATGTCCTACTCCACCCTTTTTTGATTTCCATCCCTTTCCCGGGCTACTTTTGTCCAGAATTACAACTTCTAAATCTTTGAAATCTTTTAGCAGTTTAATAGACCGTTGATTATCCTCGCATTTTGATATTAGTTTTGGGTCGTGCCACCATATATCATAATTATTTACGCAGATAAAAAGTTTAAATTCAGTTATTTCCTGATTTCTTATGCAATCTAGAAGTTGGGCTAGATAGTCCGATTCATTTAATATAGGGAGAGCAAGATAAATCATAAAAAACTTAAAATTATGCAAACGTTTGAAGTATGGGAACAAAAATTAATTATTTTTGAACCTATTTGAAATCAATCTAAATAATTTATATGTTCGACAATCCTATTATTCAACAATTACCTAAACATTTACATGTATATATTGTAGAGCAAAATTACGATAAATATACTCCCCGCGACCAGGCTGTTTGGAGATATGTAATGAAGCGCAATATGGATTACCTATCAAAGGTAGCGCATAGTTCTTATGTTGAAGGTTTATCTAAAACAGGAATTTCTGTCGATCATATTCCATCCATAGATGAGATGAATGAATGCCTGGGAAAAATTGGATGGGCAGCAGCAACTGTAGATGGCTTTATACCTCCACTTGCTTTCATGGAGTTTCAAAAGCATAAAGTACTTGTAATTGCTGCTGATATTCGTTCCTTAAGTCAAATTGAATATACACCTGCTCCTGATATTATTCATGAAGCAGCCGGACATGCTCCAATAATTGCTGACCCTGAATATGCTGAATATTTAAGGTACTTTGGTGAGGTGGGATCAAAAGCATTTTCTTCAAAAAATGACCATAAAATCTATGAGGCTATAAGGCATCTATCAATATTAAAAGCAAATCCATATTCATCTGAAGAAGATATACAGAAGGCTGAAGAACAAATTGAAGAACTTAATAATAATGGAGGTATTCCCTCAGAAATGACATTAATAAGAAACCTTCATTGGTGGACCGTGGAATACGGACTCGTCGGAAGTCTAGACAAACCAGCAATTTACGGTGCTGGTTTATTATCAAGTATAGGAGAAAGCAAGAATGCATTAAAATACCATGTAAAAAAAATACCTTATACCAAAGACGCCATGGATTATGGCTTTGATATTACACAACAGCAACCACAACTTTTTGTAACGCCTGATTTTAAGCATCTTACTGAGGTTTTGGATGAGTTTGCAGGCCAAATGGCTTTTCGGACCGGGGGCCTTGATGGCCTTATGAAGGCAATAGAATCAGGCAATACAGCAACTTTAGAATATTCTTCAGGAATTCAGGTTTCTGGCACTTTAACTGATGTATTAATTGCTGAAGGAAGGCCAATTTATATAAATACTACAGGACATACAACTCTTAATTATAATAATAAAATGCTTATTGGAGAAGGAAAAGAAAATCATCCTGACGGATTTGGATCTCCCATAGGTAAAATAAAAGGTTCATTAAAGCCTACCAGGTTCTTAACCGATATTGAATTGGGTAATTTAGGAATAAAAAAAGGTAAAAGTTGCACTTTTGAGTTTGAGTCGGGAATTATTGTAAAAGGCGTCCTTAGCAGAGTTGTGCGGCAAGATGATAAAATTATTCTTATGACATTTTATGATTGTACTGTTAAACACAATAGAAAAACGCTTTTTGAACCTTCATGGGGCCATTATGATATGGCAGTAGGTGAAAGTATTACATCTGTTTTTGCAGGTCCTGCTGATGCCGATTCATTCTGTCATGCTCATGAATCACCAACAGAAAAGACGATACAAATTAATTATGATGAAAATAGCCTCAAGTTATTTAAGCTTTATAAAAAGATAAATGATTTTTCTGAGGAAAAAAATAATTATGAGCACTTCCAGAGTATTTATGATGAATACATTGATCTTAAGTCGAACGATTGGCTTCTCCTCACTGAATTATTATGGGCGTTGGATTCAATAGAAGATAGTAGTAAATTAAAGGAAAAAGTAACTAGCCGTTTAAATGAACTTAAAACAGATAATAAGGATTTATCTAATTTGATTGATTTTGGGTTGAACTACAAAAATTAAGTCATAAAAAAAGCAGATCAAATAATTGATCTGCTTTTTTTTATGTAATAATAAATACTAATTTTCTACCTCTATCTTAAGATCACTTTTAGCACTTAAATCTACCTTAACGCTTTTTTTCTCGTAAGAAATAAGTTCAGTATTTATAGTATATTCTCCTGTTCTAACATTTTTGAATTCAAAATTACCATCAAAATCAGTATATGCAGTTTCGTTTAATTCGCTTAGAATAACTTTTACACCTGCAAGAGCTTCACCAGTATTCTTATCAATAACTGTTCCCGACACATTAGTAGTTAATACAGGATTTTCATTTGTGGCGAAGGATAAACTTCCAAAGATTATGATTACTGATACAATTGCTATTAATTTTTTCATGTTTATTTTTGTTATAATTACAGCACCAAAAGTATAGCAACAAAATAATTATCCAGTTAGCTTAAGGTTATTTGTATGTTAATTTTAGGTTAAGGATATTGATTTCTCCAATGCAATTATAGGAAATAAAAATATCATTTAAAAGTATTTTTCTCACAAGAAATAATTATTTAAATATTCCTACTATAATCACTTTAGTTACTGATATAATGTAAATTACTATTTTTATTTTTATCATTTTAGAAAATATGGAATTAATATTATTTTTGTAGAAATTTAATTTGATATTTATCAATATGATTAATAAAGATATATACATAGAAGATTTTGTAAATGAATATCCGTTTTCTGTTAAATACCTAATGGAGAAAGGTATAAAATGTATTATGTGTGGAGAGCCAATTTGGGGAACTCTTGAAGAGGCAGCTAAAGAAAAGTCGTTTGACGATGAAAAGATTAATGAATTTGTTAAAGAATTAAATGAAATAGCCAATAATTAATCTAAAAATTACAACCTAATTTTATTTTAAACAACCTTTATAAACAATTAGCAAAGCCATTTTTTGTGTACTTTTGGATAAATGTATAAAATCAGTTCAATCATTATGTTTTTATTACATAATTAAGAAATACTCTGGCAACCAATAGGTTTTATTAGTTGACAGAATTTACTTTAGGTATATAAAAATTGATTTAAATTAAAATTAGGCTCTTTAGAAAAAGGCAGTGTTACCGACCTACAATACTAGGTTTTCTATTAATTCTCATAGTATTTGTGGGTTTGGTGAGATTATCACTTCCATTAATGCATTCATTTCTATATTTGAATAAAGCCACTAAATCAAAAAATATGGTATTGGAGGGTTGGGTTTCTACTTATGCACTACCAGACTTTATTAAGGAGTTTAAAGAAAAAGGTTATGAGAATCTAATAGTAACAGGAATTCCCATGACTCAATATGAATATGCAAGCGATTACAATTATACTTCGCAAGCGACTATAACCGCTCTTAAACACTTTGGATTCAGCGACACCATTTATCAGGCTGCCATACCTCAAAACGTCTTTCAGGACAGAACATATAGTACAGCATTGATAACCAAAAGCATTTTTGATCAGCATCCTGAGTGGGGAAAATCATTTAATATTTACTCCATGGGAGTTCATTCACGTCGTACATTATTGTTATTTAATGAGGCTTTTGGCAATAATTATGATATTGGAATAATTTCTCACTCTGACAGAACATATATTGGAAATATGTGGTGGCGAAGTAGCGTAGGTTTCCGAACAGTGACCAATGAATTAATAGCATTTTTTTATGCTAAGTTTATTTTTAATGCTAATGAGAATATATATTTGGAAAGAATTGAGAAAGGACTTTTTCTTGACAAACACAGAATTGCCAGATCAAAAAAAGAGTTTGAATTTACAGATACGCTTACATCACCTTTCAATAAACTGGAAATAGAAAATCATAGTGGGTTTAATTATTTTGAAATTGATGAAACTTACAAAGTACTCGCTGACTTCAGAGTTGACACATCCTCTGCTCCCTTTAAAATGCCCACAACTACTGAAAGAAAACCGATTTACAGGATATAT
>PKTD01000289.1 GCA_002869315.1 Marinilabiliales bacterium
GATGTTCTTTCAGGTCAGAACCAGTTTCATAAGATATATTATCATAAACTGGGTAATACTCAGAAAGAGGACATGCTAATATTTCACAATGATAAAGAACCTTTACGTAATTATTATGCTTATTTAAATGAAGATAAAACTTTCTTATTTGTGAATGAAACAGAGAGCACTAGCGGTAATTCTTTATATGCAGCTAAAATTGATAATCTGAAAGATTTAAAATTCGAATTAATTGCTGAAGGTTTTGATTATGAATTTGGTGTAGTTGATGTTATTGATAATAACTTGCTTCTTAAAACAAATTATAAAGCACCGAAAAGCAAAATTGTTTCCGTTGATTTTAATAATCCTGCAATGGAAAACTGGAAGGATTTGATCAAAGAAAAAGAAGATGTTCTTCAATCTGCAGATATAGTAGGAGGTAAAATTTTTACTAAATATCTAAAGGATGCTAGTAGTAAGGCTTATTTTTATAGTCTGGAAGGTGAATTTTTATCAGAACTTGAATTACCGGCAATAGGAACTTTAAGTGGTTTTAATGGTAATAAAGATGAAGATGTTGCTTTTTACGGATTTACTTCATTTACTTATCCTTCAAGTGTTTACGAATATAATATTTCTGAAAATAAATCTAAGCTGTATAAGAAATCAGAAGTAGACTTCAACCCTGATGATTATGTAACTAAGCAAGTATTTTATAAAAGTAAAGATGGGACGCAAATTCCAATGTTTATAATACATAAAGCAGGATTAGAAATGAATGGCAAAAATCCAACTTTATTATATGGTTATGGTGGATTTAATGTCAGTTTAACTCCTGGTTTTAGTATCAGCCGACTATCTTTCCTGGAGCAGGGTGGTGTTTATGCTATGGCAAACCTGCGTGGTGGTGGAGAGTATGGTGCAGATTGGCATGAGGCAGGAACTTTGCTTAAAAAACAAAATGTTTTTGATGATTTTATATATGCTGCAAAATACTTAATCGAATCAAAATATACTTATGAGGATAAACTAGCTATTGCCGGAGGTTCAAATGGAGGTTTGTTAGTTGGTGCATGTATGACTCAGCATCCTGATATGTTTAAAGTTGCAATTCCTATGGTTGGAGTTATGGACATGTTACGTTATCATAAGTTTACCATTGGATGGGCCTGGGCTTCAGATTATGGACGAAGCGACGATAGCGAAGAAATGTTTAAATATTTGTATTCCTACTCACCTCTGCATAATATTAAAAAAGGAGTTGAATATCCTGCTACCCTGGCAATTACTGCGGATCATGACGATAGAGTTGTACCTGCCCATACTTTTAAGTTTATGGCAACATTACAAGAAAAAGACGGTGGTAAAAATCCTATTCTCATAAGAGTAGAAACCAAAGCAGGACATGGAGCCGGTAAACCTACCGCAAAGCAAATTGAAGAGACTGCAGATATGTATTCTTTTATTATGTATAATCTTGGTATGAAGCCGGTTTTTGAAAAATAATTAATTACTTAACATTTTCTTAATATTACTTACAAGGATAAAGTGTTCTTTTGCAATATTATATAGGAAATAATGAATCAAATTAATTTGTAATGGAAACTCTTTATTTATTGATTGTAGTGGTTTTGTTCTTGCTAGCAATATCCGATTTGATTGTTGGAGTAAGTAATGATGCTGTTAACTTTCTAAACTCAGCCATAGGTGCAAAAGTTGCTTCCTTTAGAACCATAATGGTTATAGCAGCCCTGGGGGTGCTTGTGGGAGCAGTTGTATCCAGTGGAATGATGGAAGTGGCCAGGAAAGGAATATTTAACCCATCGATGTTTTATTTCGACGAAATAATGATGATATTCCTGGCAGTCATGATTACCGATGTCATTCTTTTGGATGGCTTTAACACAATGGGAATGCCCACCTCAACTACCGTTTCAATAGTATTTGAATTGCTTGGTGCAGCTGTAGGTATGGCAACCATAAAACTATTTTGGGGATCACCAGAATCATTGCTGCCAATAAAGCAATTTATGGTTGACAACAACCTTTTAAAAGATTTAAACAGCGATTTAAATGTTACGGATTTCATTAACACTTCCAAAGCATTAATGATTATTGTTGGTATCTTCTTGTCAGTTATAATTGCCTTTTCAGTAGGTGCACTTGTTCAGTATTTGGCAAGGATTACTTTTACATTTAACTACAAAATAAGAGTTAAGTATTTTGGAGCAATTTGGGGAGGAATAGCATTTTCAATTATAACCTATTTTATATTTATAAAGGGAGCCAAGAGTGCAACTTTTATGACCGGAGATATTAAGGAATGGTTTAATGCAAACCTTTGGATGGTGTTGTTTATCAGTTTTGCTGGATGGACATTGTTATTACAGTTAATCCATTGGCTATTTAAAGTAAACATTTTAAGGCTAGTAGTTTTAGTTGGTACTTTTTCCCTTGCAATGGCATTTGCAGGTAACGACCTTGTTAACTTTATAGGAGTACCTTTGGCTGGTTGGGCATCATGGAAAGAATGGGTATCAGATCCTTCTGTTTCTCCTGATGGTTTGCTGATGTCAGCACTTAGCGGTAAAGTACAAACACCAATATATTTATTGATGTTGGCCGGTATTATTATGGTTGTTACTTTATTTGTATCCAAAAAGGCAAAATCAGTTGTAAAAACATCTATTGATCTTAGTCGTCAAACTGCAGGTGATGAAAGATTTCCACCAACTGGTTTTTCAAGAGCAATTGTCCGCACTTCACTTAATATTTCACGTGCATTTAATTATATTTTACCCAATTCCGTTATCAATTTTATCGATAAACAGTTTGAACCGGTTGAAAAAGAAGATGAGGATAAAGGAGAGGGTATTGCAGCATTTGACTTAATAAGAGCCTCCGTTAACCTTGTTGTAGCAAGTGTTCTTATTGCCTTTGGTACATCACTGAAATTACCTCTTTCTACAACTTATGTAACCTTTATGGTTGCAATGGGAACCTCTCTGGCAGATAATGCCTGGGGTAGAGAAAGTGCTGTTTACAGAGTTTCAGGAGTTGTTGCAGTTATAGGTGGATGGTTCTTAACCGCTCTAACTGCATTTTTTGCATCCTTTATTGTGGTTTCACTCTTAAATGCAGGGGGAATATTCTCAATAATTGCATTTGTAGTAATTACTGCATTTGTAATTTACAGAACACATGTTTTGCATAAGAAAAATGAGTCAGTAAAAGAGCAATCTGGCAGCAATGTTATTGATCAGATATCTGAAGATAATATAATTGATCGCTCAGCCACAGCTATAAGTAATAATCTTGATAGTGTAAATTCACAATTGCATAAATTAATTGTTGCACTGGAGAATGAAGATTATAAAACCCTTAAAAAGTGCAAAAAACAGATAGATTCCATTTCTTCCAGAACTAAATACCTTAAAGATAATGTTGGTTCGATAATAGAAAAGTTCCGTGATGATAATGAAAATGATTTCCATTTTGTCCAGGTACTTGACTATCTAAGGGAGATACTTCATAATGCCAACTTTATGATACGGCCAGCTATTGATCATTTAGCAAATACTCATAAACCATTAACTAAAGAGCAAACAGAAGAATTAATGTCTGTTTGGAAATCTTTTGACAAACTTACTAGTTTGGTTGTTAAAAGTATTGAGCAACCTTCTAAGGCAAATGAGGATAAAATTCTTACAAAACAGGCCGAAATACTGGATTTAATAAAATCAGTTAACAAGAATCAGTTAAAGAGGTTGAAAAAGGCTGAAGTAGGGACAAAGAATTCGATGCTATATCTAAAGTTGCTGGATGAGTGGAGAAATATGATACTTCATATAGTAAACCTTTACAAATCTTATCGTGATTTTGCAGACTATAACCGCAAATAGTGATTGAGTTAAATAAAATAAAAATAATTTCAGGAGGGCAGTCTGGCGTTGATCGGGCTGCCCTCGACTTTTCTATAGCTAATAACTTAATGTGTGGTGGCTATTGCCCCAAAGGCAGGTTGGCAGAAGATGGAAGAATTGAAGATAAGTACCCACTTCTGGAAACCATTACAGAAGATTATAACGAAAGGACAATTAAGAATGTTGAAATTTCTGATGCGCTACTGGTAATACATAAATCACCTATTGATAAAGGTACTATGCTTGCAATTGATGAAGCAAGAAAATTGCAAAAGGAAATTTTTATTTTAAAGATCTCAGATTTTGATCTTGAAGAGTTAATCAGTTGGCTGGATAAAACAAAACCTTCTTCTTTAAATATTGCAGGTCCCAGAGAAAGTAATGATGAAGGTATTTATTTGCTTACTATCAAAGTGTTGCAGCAATTGCTGGATAAAACTAAATTATAATCAAGCCTAAAATCTTACTTTGAATTCATTTTTTATTGCGTACTTTTGCAGCCGTATTGCGGAACCTTCTATCGCCTTGCTTATGGCAGGGAGGAAAGTCGGGACAACACAGGGCGCCATACTTCCTAGAAGGAAGGGTCCCGAGCAATCGGGATACAGATAGGGTCGCAGAAAATAACAGCCTAATCCGTCGGTTGACGGACGGCAATGGTGAAAACGTGGGGTAAGAGCCTACGATTGTTGTTGGTGACAGTAACAATGGATAAACCTTATGGGTTGCAAGATCAAATAAACCGGTGCTTGAGGGTTGCCCGCCCGATACCGGAGGGTAGATTGCTAGATCCTGCAGGCGACTGCAGGACCAGATAAATGATAGAGTCGTGCTTTTTTAAGCCCGATAACAGAATCCCGCTTATGGTTTCGTAATACTTTTTTTTAACTAAATAAAAACTAATTATTTAGCTTTGTCAATTCAAAAATTATTCGCACTTTTGCAGCCCGATTTAAAAATCGGTTTTTTTTATTATTTAATAACGTAATTATACTATGGCAACAAAGATGAGATTGCAACGATTCGGTAAGAAGGGAAGACCTTTTTATCATATCGTAATTGCGGATGGTCGTGCACCACGAGATGTAAGATTTATAGAGAAGATAGGTACATACAATCCCGTCCACAACCCTGCCGAAATAGACTTAAAGTTTGAAAAGGCACTCGATTGGTTACAAAAAGGAGCACAACCAACCGACACAGTAAAAAATATCCTTTCTTATAAGGGAGTACTTTATAAGCATCACCTTTTAAAAGGTGTAAGAAAAGGAGCAATGACTGAAGCTCAGGCTGAAGCAAAATTCCAAAAATGGCTGACTGAAAAAGAAGCTAAAATTGAAGCTAAACGTAAGAGTATTGAAGAATCAGACAGAAATACTCACAAAGCAAACATTGAGGCTGAAACAAAAATTAAAGAAGCTCGTGAAGCTGAATTGAACAAAAGACGTCAAGCTGAGGAAGATGCTAAAGTAGAAGCTGCAAAAGACGCAGCAAATGCAATAGCAGCTCAAGAAGCAGAAAAGGTTTCAGAAGAAGTAGCTGAAAAAATTGAAACTGTAGAAGCTCCTGAAGCTAAAGCAGAAGAAACAGTTGAAGAAAAAACTGAGGAGGCTCCAGAAGTTAAAGAGGAGAAAGTAGAAGCAGTTGAAGAAAAAACTGATGATACTCCAGAAGCTAAAGAGGAAAAAGCAGAAGCAGTAGAAGAAAAAACTGAAGATGCTCCAAAGGCTGAAGCAGAAGAAAATAAGGAAACTAAAGAAGAAACTTCAAAGTAAAAGTTTTCAAGAATAAATTAAAGCCCATCTAGCCCCATGGCAAGACGGGCTTTTTTAATGTCCTATTGTAAAGTACTATAATCAACTATCAATGTATAAACAATTTGTGTAATTTAGCAGTATGCTTAATTTAGATGAGTATTTCTTTTTGGGTAAAATAACAAAAACCCATGGTTTTGAAGGTAAGGTAAATGTATGGCTGGATGTAGATAATCCTCAGGAATACAGTAACCTAGATATGGTTTTTGTGGAATTGAATAATAATCTGATTCCCTATTTCATCAAAAATATGAGCCTCCTTAATAATAAAGCTGTTTTTACATTAAATGATGTAAATGATATAGAAACTGCCGAAGAATTAGTTCAAAAGGATTTGTATCTACCCTTATCATTATTGCCCAAAAGAGAAGGAAACTCTTTTTATTTTCATGAAGTAGAAGGCTTTAAAATGCTAGATACAAAATTAGGCGAAATAGGGGTTATCAAAACTGTTTTAGATACTCCCGGACAATCTTTATTTCAGGTATTCAATTCTGATGGTAAAGAAATATTAATGCCAATGAATGGCGATATCATTCAGAAAGTTGATCGTAAAAAACAAGTTATTACTGTTAATGCTCCGGATGGTTTAGTGGAAATTTATACTCAGGATTGATGGCAAAGGAAAAGGGGCCGGATATGAGGCCATTCCATTTTAAACCATTTAGCCTATTTCATCATCGATCTACCATGAAAACAGGTAGTGATGCCATAATACTTGGAATTTGGACAAACCTAAATAACACAAACAAAATTATAGATGTGGGCTGTGGCTCGGGGATCATTAGCCTCCTGCTGGCAAGTCGTTCCAATGCAAAAATTGATGCTATTGATATAGATGTTGATTCCGTAGAAGAGGCAAATAACAACTTCTTAAATTCAGATTTTTCAAGTCGTTTGAAAGCATATAATTGTAATTTTAATGATTGGTCCGTAGATGATGATTATGATTTGGTAGTGTCTAACCCTCCCTTTTTTACAAATGATCTGAAATCCAGCAACCTTAGGAAAACAAATGCTCGCCATACAATAAGTCTGAATTACAACGATTTGTGTTTAGGAGCCAATAGGCTCCTAAATGACAAGGGACGATTATGTGTTGTAATACCCTATAACATTTTGCATATTTTGCTTTGTAAACTCAAGATTTACTCTATTGGGAGCCATTCCCCTTTTAGGAAAGATTAGGAATCTTCGCGATAAAAATAA
>PKTD01000175.1 GCA_002869315.1 Marinilabiliales bacterium
CACGTAAATATTGGAACCATTGGACACGTTGACCATGGAAAAACAACGTTGACTGCTGCCATTACACTTTCATTGCAAGATCAAGGTTTGGCATCATTCGCATCATTCGATTCCATCGACAACGCACCAGAAGAAAAAGAAAGAGGTATTACTATCAACACTGCACACGTTGAGTACGAAACTGCTAACCGTCACTACGCTCACGTTGACTGTCCAGGTCACGCTGACTACGTAAAGAACATGGTTACAGGAGCTGCTCAAATGGACGGTGCTATTCTAGTTGTTGCTGCAACTGACGGTCCTATGCCACAAACACGTGAGCATATCCTTCTTGCACGTCAGGTAGGTGTTCCTAGTCTTGTTGTTTTTATGAACAAAGTTGACATGGTTGACGACGAAGAGTTGCTCGAACTTGTTGATATGGAAATTCGTGACTTATTAAGTTTCTACGAATTTGATGGTGATAATACTCCTATTGTACAAGGTTCTGCCCTTGGTGGACTTAACGGGGAAGCTAAATGGGTAGAAAAAATTATGGAGTTAATGGATGCATGTGATTCATGGATTCCAGAACCAGAACGTGATCAAGACAAACCATTCCTAATGCCTGTTGAGGATGTATTCTCAATTACAGGTCGTGGTACAGTTGCTACGGGAAGAATTGAAACTGGTATTATCAATAGCGGAGATGCAGTTGATATAATTGGTATGGGCGCTGAAAAACTTAAATCAGTTGTTACTGGAGTAGAAATGTTCCGTAAGATTCTTGATAGAGGTCAAGCAGGTGATAACGCTGGTTTATTACTACGTG
Organism: Marinilabiliales bacterium; assembly: GCA_002869315.1. Taxonomy (GTDB): domain Bacteria; phylum Bacteroidota; class Bacteroidia; order Bacteroidales; family F082; genus BM524. Next base: position 812 of record PKTD01000175.1, read on the forward strand.
GTATCGACAAAAAAGAAATCACTCGTGGTATGGTTATCGCCAAGCCAGGTATTGTAACTCCTCACGCTCATTTTAAAGCAGAGGTTTATATCCTTAAAAAAGAAGAATGTGGACGTCATACTCCATTCCACAACAAATATCGTCCTCAGTTCTATTTCAGAACAACTGACGTAACAGGAGAAATTATGCTTCCTGATGGTGTTGAGATGGTTATGCCAGGAGACAACCTAACTATTGAAGTACAGTTAATTGCTGATATCGCTATGAGCAAAGGTCTTCGTTTCGCAATTCGCGAAGGTGGACGTACTGTAGGTGCTGGTCAGGTTACCGAAATCCTTTAATAACTAAAAGTAATTTTAGTTATATAAATATATGAGTTGTTAAAGGCGTTCCCTTTTCAGGAATGCCTTTAACAACTTAAATAAACGGGTGTAGCTCAATTGGTAGAGTAGCGGTCTCCAAAACCGTTGGTTGTGGGTTCGACTCCTACCACCCGTGCAAATAAAAAATGTAATGGCAAAATTCAGTATTACAAATTATTTTAGAGAAAGTTATCAGGAATGGACTCAAAAAGTCTCCTGGCCAACTTGGAGTGAGCTGCAGAATAGTGCAATAGTGGTATCCGTTGCTTCCCTAATAATCGCATTTGTGATTTATCTGATGGATATCTCATTCTCAACTGCATTAGACAGATTTTACAGTTTGTTCATGTAGTAACAGCATTTATTCTGAATTTATATAAATATATTAATCGGTTTTTTAAACTAATTCAACTTTCTGCACAATGAGCGGACAATCTGGGAAAAAGTGGTACGTTGTAAGGGCGATAAGTGGTAAAGAGAAAAAAGTTAAAGAATATTTAGAGAGCGAAATAAAGCGTCTCGAAATTGAAGACTTTATCTCCCAAATACTTATTCCTACAGAAAAAGTGTATCAAATCCGAAAGGGAAAGAAAATTTCCAAAGAAAGAAACTATTTCCCCGGTTACGTTTTGATCGAGGCAGAGTTGAGTGGTGAAATACCTCATATCATTAGAAATATTCCTAATGTATTGGGGTTTTTAGGTACCAAAGGTGTTGCCGACCCAATCAGGCCATCAGAAGTTAAAAGAATATTAGGTAAGGTTGATGAACTCTCCGAATTAGGTGAGGAAATGAACGTTCCATATATTGTTGGCGAATCTGTGAAAGTGATTGACGGTCCATTTAATAGTTTCAGCGGAATTATCGAAGAGATAAATGAAGAGAAGAAGAAACTAAAAGTAATGGTTAAAATCTTTGGAAGAAAAACACCTCTCGAACTTGGCTTTATGCAAGTTGAAAAAGAATAAAGAATCTAAACCGTAGAATTTTAAACACAAGTTTAAAATGGCAAAAGAAGTTAGTGGATTAATCAAATTACAGATTAAAGGAGGAGCCGCAAATCCCTCCCCACCAGTAGGACCAGCATTGGGTGCTAAGGGTGTTAATATAATGGAATTCTGTAAACAATTTAATGCTCGTACTCAGGATCAAGCCGGTAAGGTTATTCCTGTGATCATTAGTGTTTATAAGGATAAATCATTTGATTTTATTATAAAAACACCACCAGTTGCTGTACAGATTTTGGAGTCAGCTAAATTAAAAAAAGGCTCTCCAGAACCTAACAGACAAAAGGTAGCAACCATTACCTGGGACCAGGTAAAAGTAATTGCAGAAGATAAGATGAAAGACTTAAATGCTTTCACCGTTTCATCAGCAATGAAAATGGTAGCCGGTACTGCTAGAAGTATGGGAGTAAAGATTAAAGGTAAATTCCCCGTTGAAGAAAATTAGTAAACAAATCTGTTAAATAGGAGAAGAATATGGCAAAAATGACTAAAAAGCACGAAGAAGCTTTGTCCAAATTCGAAAAAAATAAAGAGTACTCCTTGGAAGAAGCTGTTGAAATTGTAAAGAATATATCTTATACAAAATTTGATGCTTCTATTGATTTGAATGTAAGATTGGGCGTTGACCCCAGAAAAGCTAATCAAATGGTTAGAGGTTCTGTTACCTTACCTCATGGTACAGGTAAAGAAAAAAGGGTTCTCGTTCTTTGTACACCAGATAAAGAAGAGGAGGCTAAAGCCGCAGGTGCAGACTTCGTTGGTCTTGATGAATATGTTCAAAAGATCAAAGATGGCTGGACTGATGTTGATGTAGTAATTACCATGCCTAGTGTTATGCCAAAAGTTGGTGCGCTAGGTAGAATTTTAGGGCCTCGTGGCTTAATGCCGAACCCTAAAACCGGTACTGTTACTATGGATATTGGAAGTGCTGTTGAGGCTGCCAAAGCAGGTAAAATCGACTTTAAAGTTGATAAGTACGGTATTGTACATTCTGCTATTGGCAAACTTAATTTCAGTAAGGAAAAGATTTATGATAATGCAAATGAATTACTTCAAACAATTATCAAATTGAAACCTGCTGCATCAAAAGGTACTTATGTACTTAGCACAACACTTTCAAGTACAATGAGCCCTGGTGTTAAAGTAAACATCAAATCTGTTCACGCATAACAGTAAATAACATGAGAAAAGAAGATAAACAACAACTTATCGATTCGATTGCTCAGTTACTAACTGACAACAACAATTTCTATCTTACTGATATCTCAAACTTAAATGCAGAGGATACCAGTAACCTTAGAAGACAGTGTTTTAAGAACGGCATTCATATGCGTGTTGTTAAAAATACTCTTCTTCGCAAAGCGATGGAAAAAGTTGATAGAGGATATGATGAGCTTTATGACACGCTTAAAGGAAATACATCAATCATGTTTGCTGAAGCAGGAAATGCGCCGGCAAAAATGATTAAAGAATTCAGAAAGAAAAAAGATCGTCCAATTGTTAAAAGTGCCTTTATTGAGGAAACTGTTTATATTGGAGATGAAAATCTTGAGTTCCTTACTTCCATTAAGTCGAAAAATGAATTAATTGCTGATCTTGTAGCATTATTGCAGTCACCTGCGAAAAATGTTGTTTCAGCACTACAATCCGGTGGAAATACTCTTACTGGAGTTCTTAAAACCTTATCAGAAAAAGGTGAGTAATAAAGTATTATAGATAAAGAAATTTTTGAATCATTAAATAATTTATAAAAATGGCAGATTTAAAAGCATTTGCGGAACAATTAGTAAACTTAACAGTTAAAGAAGTTAACGAACTAGCTGAGATCCTTAAAGAAGAATATGGTATAGAACCAGCAGCAGCAGCAGTTGCAGTTGCAGGTCCAGCCGCTGGTGGCGAAGCTGAAGCAGAAGAACAATCATCATTCGATGTAATTCTAAAAGCAGCAGGTTCATCAAAATTAGCAGTTGTAAAACTAGTTAAAGAGTTAACAAGCCTTGGACTTAAAGAGGCTAAAGAATTAGTTGATTCTGCACCAAAAGCCATCAAAGAAGGCATATCAAAAGACGAAGCTGACGCATTAGTTTCCCAATTAGAAGGAGCTGGAGCTGAAGTAGAAGTTAAATAAACTGCGACCTCTAAGGTCCATTTCAGGCAACAACCTCTATCCCTTTTAAGGGTTAGAGGTTTGTGCCTATTTGTTCTTATACATAATTCTTTCTTTACCTGGTAGTAGTACCAGCTTTGTTTAACTAAAAAAATAGAAGCCTTGGCTGACATAAAAACCGAAAGAATCAATTTCGCATCTACGAAAAACAGATTGCCTTATCCAGACTTTTTGGATATACAATTGAAATCATTTCAGGATTTCTTCCAATTGGAAACCAATCCTGAAAACAGAAAAAATGAAGGCCTTTTTAGGGTTTTCGCGGAAAATTTCCCAATTACCGATGCAAGAAATAATTTTGTTCTCGAATTTTTGGATTATTTTGTTGATCCACCTCGTTACTCTATGGAGGAAACGCTGCTTCGTGGACTAACTTATAGCGTTCCGCTAAAAGCAAAACTGAAGTTATATTGTACCGATCCTGAACACGAAGATTTTGAAACTATCGTGCAGGATGTTTATTTGGGTATGATTCCTTATATGACTCCAAAAGGTACATTTATTGTAAATGGTGCCGAAAGAGTTATTGTTTCCCAACTTCATAGATCTCCCGGTGTATTCTTCGGACAACATCGACATGCTAATGGAACTCAATTATATTCCGCACGTATTATCCCTTTCAAAGGATCATGGATGGAGTTTTCTACTGATATAAATAACGTCATGTACGCTTATATTGATAGAAAAAAGAAGATGCCTGTTACTACTCTTCTTAGAGCAATAGGATATGAATCCGACAGAGACATCCTTGAAATCTTTAATCTTGCAGAAGAAATTAAAGTTAGTAAAGCTGGTCTTAAGAGGGTATTAGGTCGTAAACTAGCAGCTCGTGTTGTTAGATCATGGTTTGAAGATTTTGTGGATGAGGATACAGGTGAGGTTGTTACCATTGAGCGTAACGATGTTATTATTGAACGTGAAACAATTTTAGAAAAAGATCATATAGAGCAAATAATTGATGCTGGTGTTAAAACTGTATTGCTTCATAAAGATGATTCGGATGCAGCCGATTACACAATTATTTTTAACACTCTCCAAAAAGATACAACAAACTCTGAAAAAGAGGCTGTTGAGTTTATATATTACCAACTCAGAAATGCATTACCACCTGATGAAGAAACTGCTCGTGGAATATTCGATAAGTTATTCTTCTCAGATAAACGTTATGACCTAGGTGAAGTTGGTAGATATAGAATTAACAAAAAACTTAACCTAAATACTTCAGCCGATACAAAAGTACTTACTAAAGAAGATATTATTCTTATTATTAAGTACCTTATCAAGTTAATCAATAACAAAACAGTTGTTGATGATATCGACCACCTGAGTAACCGTAGGGTTCGTACAGTTGGTGAACAATTATACTCTCAGTTCGGAGTTGGTTTGGCTCGTATGGCCAGAACAATTCGTGAACGTATGAATGTTCGTGATAACGAGGTGTTTACACCTACCGACCTGATCAATGCCAAAACACTTTCTTCAGTTATTAATTCATTTTTTGGAACCAATGCACTATCTCAGTTCATGGATCAAACAAATCCACTTTCAGAGATTACTCATAAAAGGAGAATTTCTGCTTTAGGACCCGGAGGTTTGTCTAGAGAGAGAGCAGGTTTTGAGGTACGTGATGTTCACTATACTCACTATGGACGTCTTTGTACTATTGAAACTCCTGAAGGCCCAAATATTGGTTTGATTTCATCACTTTGTGTTTATGCACAAATTAATAAATTAGGATTTATCGAAACACCTTATCGTCAGGTAGATGATGGTAAAATTAATTTCGAAAAAGACCCTATCTATTTAAGTGCTGAAGAAGAGGAAGATAAGATTATCGCTCAGGCAAATACTGTTGTTGCCGATGATGGTCAATTTGTGAACGATAAAGTTAAGGTTAGATACCTTGCTGATTATCCAATAACTCCACGTGAGGAAGTTCACATGATAGATATCGCTCCTAACCAGATTGCTTCGATAGCTGCATCACTTATTCCTTTCCTTGAGCATGATGATGCCAACCGTGCACTTATGGGATCTAATATGATGCGCCAGGCAGTTCCATTGTTAAATGCAGAACCACCAATAGTTGGTACAGGAATTGAAAAGTACGTTGCAAAAGACTCTCGAGTATTAATTGAAGCTGAAGGCACCGGTGTTGTAGAATATGTTGATGCTGACAGGATTAGCGTAAGATACGAAAGAGGCGAATTAGAAAAATTAGTAAGTTTCGACGATGATCTGAAAACATACAGACTTACTAAATTTAAGAGAACAAACCAAAACACTTCCATCAACCTACGCCCTATCGTTAGAAAAGGTGATAAAGTTGTAAAAGGAGATATCCTTTGTGAAGGTTATGGTACTAAAGATGGTGATTTGGCTCTGGGTAGAAACCTAATGGTGGCATTTATGCCATGGAAAGGTTATAACTTTGAGGATGCGATTGTAATTTCTGAAAAAGTAGTTCGTGAAGATATATTTACATCTATTCATATTGATGAATATTCTTTAGATGTTC
>PKTD01000228.1 GCA_002869315.1 Marinilabiliales bacterium
ACGAATCAGCCTCAAAAAGCTATTGATCAGGCAAAAGCATTATTGACAACAGAAAATGTTGATCAGGATCAAATGATAAAAGCCCACTACATTATTGCTAAATCCTATCTGGAACAAAACAAAATGAACCAGGCTTTGAGAGAATTTGAAATAACTGATAAACTCACAAACGATGAATTAGGAGCAGAATCAAAATTTATGGTGGCATTGATAACATACAAATCAAATAATTTGGACCAAGCGGAGAATTTAGTTTATGAACTCTCTGAAAATTATTCAGCCTATGGTTATTGGGTAGCAAAGGGATTTATTTTGCTTGCCGATATTTACTATGCAAGAGACAATATTTTCCAGGCACGACAAACTCTTCAAAGTGTTATCGACAACTACCAAGGACAGGATTTACGCGAAGAAGCACAAGGTAAACTTGATCGTATGGCTCCACTACCAGAGGATAATGAAAATGAAAATTAGGAATTTGATTTAACACAAGAACACATGAGTTTATTAAAAAATATATTTGTTGCAATATTTATTTTGAGCATTTTCAGTAATCTGAATGCACAGGAAAACAAAAAAGATAAACATAACGAACAGGTAACTATTGTGGGCTCCTATGAGCCTAAAATAAATGATGCCTTCAAAATAAATACGAAACCAGTACTAATAGAACCTGAAGTTCAACATACAGAATTCGTATTTAAACTTCCAAATATTAAGGAAAGCACCAATATCGAATTAAATAGTATCAAAGCAGTTGACCTGCGAAACAGAAATAAAACTGATTTATATAACAGTTTTTTTAAAGTTGGCTTTGGAAGCAGGTTAAGTCCATATATCGATTTTTATCATTCAAAAAATAAGAAAGGTGATTATAATTTTATTGCCAACTTTTATCACTATTCTTCATTTAACAATATACCAGACTATTCCCCTTCACCATTCTCAAACACAAGTGAGGTAGTAACTTATCAGAAATTCCTGGATAATCACATCCTTGATTTAGGAATTAAATTCGGATTGAAAACTAATAGGTATTACGGATATATTCCTGACGATTTCCCTACCGTAACAATTCCTGACAATGAACTCAAACAAATGTTTAATCTTATTCAAGCCAATGTTGGATTTTCTTCGAATTATAAAAGAAAAAACAAACTGCATCATGAAATAGGCTTGACTGCATATTATTATTTTGATCGTCATAAAACTTCCGAAATGAATACAAAATTCAATTTCGATTTGCACAAAGGATTTGATGTGGTTGATGTGCTCGACTATCAAAACCTTGGTATAAAAGGAGTTTTTGATTTCTATTCAAATTCCGACTCCCTTGTAAATTCTTCTGAGTTTTATTTCGGAGTAACTCCTTATTTTACTGCAAATTATGGTGCTTTTAATTTTAATGCAGGAATTAATCTGGGCTTGCTTAATACTAATAATTCTACTTTCCATTTTTGGCCAGATGTAGAGGTTCAAATGAATGTTGTACCTGAGATATTCACAATATTTGCTGGTATAAAAGGTGGTATGGAAAAGCAATCATACTTCAGTTTAACGGAAGAAAACCCCTATTTGTCATCAGTTTCGCAACTAAAATGGATGAATGAGAAAATCAATGTTTTTGGAGGTTTAAAACTAAGTATTGCACAAATAGCAGGATTCCAGATAAAAACAGGATGGAGAACATTCGAGGATATGGGCTTTTTTATTAATACCAGCGAATACCAAACACCAGCACAAATTCCGGTTGGACCATTAAATAAATTTACTACAGCTTTCGACGATGGGAATGAGTTTTATACAGAAGCGTCCATATCCATTTCTGCCGGAAAACAATTTAAAATAAATCTGGGTGGGGAATATCATACATATTCATTGGATTCATTAAAACAAGCTTATCACAAACCACTTGCGAAGGCTTTTGTGGGAGGTTCATACAATTTTGCTGATAAGGTTAAGTTTAGTCTTGAAATGATATTTAACGGCAAGAGATACGCCTTAAACACCAACTGACTAGCCCCCACAGTAGTTGATCTGGACTCTTACATAGATCTGAATGCAGAAATTGAATACCGTATTAACGATAAACTCAGCGCATTCCTTAACGGTACAAATCTTTTAAATAATAATTATCAGCAATACTATTCCTTTCCCGTTCAGGGATTCCAGATAATGGCTGGTATTTCTTACAGATTCTAATCTTAAATTACAATACAAAGTTGTATTTAAGTCACAACTTTAAGTTCTCTTTTAAAGCAAATCAGGTAAGGTTTTACCTAATTAATTTAGGCTATTATTTAAGATTATCAATTGATTAAAACCTTAAGCATAAAAACTGCTATTAAAAACTATATATAACAAGTTGATTTAATGTATTTTACACATGTTGATAACTTATGGTTTTCTGGCTAAAAAAATAGAGGATTAAAAAGTAAATTTCATTAAATTTGCGTGTTAATTTTTTTTGCAAAAACAGTATGACAAAAGAAGAAGAAGAAAAGGAAAAGTTAAAGCAGAGCAATGCTTATTCAGCTAGTAATATTCAGGTATTAGAGGGACTTCAGGCTGTAAGAAAGCGTCCTGCTATGTATATTGGCGATGTAAATGTTAAAGGTTTGCACCATTTGGTATATGAGGTTGTTGATAATTCAATCGATGAAGCTCTTGCAGGCCATTGCGATACTATTAGTGTTGTTATTCATGAAGACAACTCCATATCAGTAAAAGATAATGGAAGAGGTATACCAACTGGTATGCACGAAAAGGAAAAACGCTCAGCACTTGAAGTTGTTATGACTGTGTTGCATGCCGGTGGTAAATTCGACAAGGGGTCATATAAAGTTTCCGGAGGTCTGCATGGTGTGGGTGTTAGTTGTGTTAATGCTCTATCATCAACACTTACTGCAACTATATATAGAGAAGGCAAAGTATTCCAACAAGTATATCATCAAGGTAAACCTGTTGAAGATGTAAAAGTTATTGGAGAAAGTAATGAAAGAGGAACAGAAATTCATTTTATTCCTGACAACACTATCTTTTTAACAACAAAATACGATTACTCCATACTAGCTGCAAGGTTAAGAGAACTTGCTTTCCTTAACAAAGGAATTACGCTTACTCTTAAGGATGAGAGACCAAATGGTAATGGTGACGATGATGAGATAAAAACGGAGACTTTCTTCTCAGAAAATGGTTTGGCGGATTTTATTTCTTATCTCGATGAAAACCGTGAAACATTAATACCTGTTCCCATAAGTATAGAGGGTGAAAAAAATGGCATTCCAGTTGAGGTTGCAATGCAATATAACAATTCCTTCAGTGAGAATGTGCATTCATATGTTAACAATATTAATACTATTGAAGGTGGTACTCACCTTTCAGGTTTCCGTAGAGGTTTAACAAGAACTTTAAAAAGTTATGCTGACAAATCAGGCATGCTTTCAAAACTAAAATTTGATATAAGTGGTGATGACTTTCGTGAAGGTTTAACTGCGGTAATTTCGGTTAAAGTTGCTGAACCTCAGTTCGAAGGGCAGACAAAAACTAAACTCGGTAATTCCGATGTTATGGGCTCAGTAGATCAGATGATTAGCGAGAGTTTAAATCATTTTCTTGAAGAGAATCCCAAAGAAGCAAAAACGATAGTACAAAAAGTTATACTTGCGGCAACAGCACGTCACGCTGCACGCAAAGCAAGAGAACTTGTACAAAGAAAAAATGTGCTAACAGGCTCTGGTTTGCCAGGAAAATTGTCTGATTGCTCACAAAAAGACCCTGCCTTAACAGAGATCTACCTTGTGGAGGGTGACTCTGCAGGTGGAACTGCAAAACAAGGCCGCGACAGGAAATTTCAGGCCATACTTCCTCTTAGAGGTAAAATTCTGAATGTTGAAAAAGCCCTTCCTCATAAAATTTTTGAAAGCGAAGAGATAAAAAATATATTCACTGCCTTTGGGGTAACAATTGGTACTGAGGAAGATAGCAAAGCTTTAAATATAGAAAAACTTCGTTATCATAAGATTATTATCATGACGGATGCCGATGTTGATGGTAGCCACATTGCTACTCTTATTTTAACATTCTTCTTCAGATATATGCCTGAACTTATCGATAAAGGTTATGTTTATATTGCTACTCCTCCACTGTATTTAATAAGAAAAGGAAAAAATGAACAATATTGCTGGACAGAAGAAGACAGAGAAAGAGTAGTAAAAGAACTTTCTCCTGATGGTACTGAAAAGGGTATACATATACAGCGCTATAAAGGTCTTGGTGAGATGAATGCAGAGCAGTTGTGGTCCACAACCATGGATCCTGAAAAACGTACTTTGCGACAGGTTACTATAGAAAACGGATCTGAAGCCGATCATGTTTTCTCAATGCTAATGGGCGATGAAGTTCCACCACGTCGTGAATTTATTGAGGCAAATGCAAAATATGCTAATATTGATATCTAGACGTTTGATATTATAAAATATAAAGCCTTCCTTTCTTACTAATGAATGGAAGGCTTTTTTGTTTATACAGTAGTGACTTCTTATTACTAAATTTCTAATTTTACCGTCATAAAAATCGGCAATAAAATACTATTCTGAAATAAAAATAGGGTAATCAAATTATCTTGGAATTTATTTATTGGTTTTTAAAATATAAAATCAATTATTAAAAAATGAAAACTACTTTAAAAACACTTTTTCTATTTACATTTTCTGTATTATTTATTGTTCAGGCACAAACTCAGGATAACACACGCTGGCATTTAAGCGATGATGGAAGTATAGAATGGCTAGTAAAGGCAAATGATTCACATATGGATCATATAGAAATGAGCGGACTATTCATGTCTGCGATTGTTCATTATGGTGTACAATACGGGGATTTAAAGGTAAAAATTCACTTGGTTTTTCCAATGTTGAGGACAATTCCAAATAATACACATGCCAGTCTTTCACATGATATTGACTATGCTGAATTAGGACAGATTAAAGTAAATGGAGAAGGTATAATTGAAAAACCTGACCGATTTTATATTAAAGGAATACTAAGTTATGAATCTTCAACTAAGGAGGGAATATCGATTAAACATCAATTATTTCCTTCCACCGATAAGGCTTTGTTCATTGATAAAGTTCAAATTAACAATCCTACAAATCAAACTATTACAATTGAGATACCCAATGTGGATTATTACTTTGCAACAGATCCGGATAAGGGAGTAAATGGAGTTTATATTATAAAAGTCGTTTCCGATAAGCAAGGAAAATTTGTATTGAATGCTAACGAATCTATAGATTATTCGCTGATTTATACAGGCCGGAAATCCGGTTCCGAGGAAGTATATATTTCCCCTGATTATGAATTAAATAAACGCAAAAAACTTATAGATGAAACCTTTAATAATTTAGTTTTTGAATCTCCCAATGAAATTGTAAACAGGGCGTTTTCATTTGCAAAACTGAGATCAGTTGAAAGTATATTCGATACCAAGGGTGGATTAATGCATGGTCCCGGTGGAGGCGATTATTATGCTGCCATTTGGGCCAATGATCAGGGAGAGTATGCAAATCCATTTTTACCTTTTCTGGGGAATATTGAAGGTAATGAATCGGCTATGAATTCTTTTCGACATTTTGCTAGATTTATGAATGATGATTATAAGCCTATTCCCAGTTCAATTATTGCAGAAGGTATCGATATATGGAATGGTGCAGGTGACCGAGGTGACATGGCTATGATTGCTTATGGAGCCTCTCGTTTTGCCCTTGCGTATGGAGATAAAAATCAAGCACAAGAACTATGGCCATTAATAGAATGGTGTTTGGAATATTGCAGAAGAAAGTTAAACACAGAAGGAGTAGTAACTTCCGACAGCGATGAACTGGAAGGCAGGTTTCCGGCAGGAAAAGCAAATTTAAATACCTCTTCACTGTATTATGACGCATTGATTTCTGCAGCTTACCTTGGAAAAGAGTTGAATATCGACACAACTATTCTTAACAAATACAAATTACAAGCTAAGAAGTTGGAGAAATCAATTGAAAGTTATTTTGGCCGAAAGATCTCAGGATTCGAAACATATAGATATTATAATGGAAATGATGTTCTTCGAGCCTGGATTTGCACACCCTTAACCGTGGATATCTTTACAAGAAGCGAGGAAACTATTGATGCTCTATTTTCTAATAAGTTATGGACAGAGGACGGTCTGGCATCCGCAGAGGGAAGTACAACTTTCTGGGACCGAGCCACTCTTTATGCTTTGCGGGGAGTATTTGCTGCAGGCGAAACAAAAAAAGCAATGCCCTTTTTCATTTATTATTCCAAAAGGCGTTTATTGGGAGAACATGTTCCATATCCTGTGGAAGCCTACCCAGAAGGAAATCAGAGACATTTATCTGCAGAAAGTGCTTTGTATTGCAGGATAATTACCGAATGTATCTTCGGAATACGCCCTATTGGACTTTCGGAATATAAGTTATCACCAAAACTGCCCGATGGTTGGGATTCAATGGCGCTAAGAAATATAAAAGCCTTTAATAATACTTTTGATATTGAAGTCACAAGAAAAATGAACAAATTGCATATCAACGTTTCTAATCAAAATGAGATTTATTTAGATATGCTGATTGACAGTAATGAAACTGTAATTGTAACATTATAAAATTATATCTAATTAAAATATAGATTGGATCTTTTGTAAAACTGGAATGCTGTGCTTTTTTAAATAAAAAAAGGAAACCCCAATGAGATTTCCTTTTTTTAAGGGTGGGAGATGGGATTCGAACCCACGACCTCCTGAACCACAATCAGGCGTTCTAACCAACTGAACTACAACCACCATTTTTCGGACTGCAAATATACA